>NZ_NGVM01000007.1:0-103725 GCF_002238115.1 Streptococcus sp. KR
ATATTGGTTTTATGGTATAATAAATAAGATTAGACAGATTGAAGAAATAAAGGGGTATACATAAATCGTTACAAGATGCACACCCTAAATGCCCTTTGCACACCCCTAATTCAAAAAAGGAGATAATTGTATGATAAAACTCATTGCAACAGATATGGACGGAACCTTCCTAGATGGTAATGGACGCTTTGATATGGACCGCCTCAAGTCTCTCTTGGTTTCCTACAAGGAAAAAGGGATTTACTTTGCAGTAGCTTCAGGGCGCGGATTTCTATCTCTAGAAAAATTATTTGCTGAAGTTCGTGATGACATTATTTTTATCGCGGAAAATGGCAGTTTGGTCGAATATCAAGGTCAGGACTTGTATGAAGCGACAATGTCTCGTGAGTTTTATCTATCAACTTTTGAAAAGCTGAAAACATCACCTTATGTAGATATCAATAAACTGCTCTTGACGGGTAAGAAGGGTTCTTATGTGTTAGATACGGTTGATGAGACCTATTTGAAAGAGAGCCAGCACTATAATGAAAATATCCAAAAAGTAGCGAGTTTGGAAGATATCACAGATGACATTTTCAAATTTACAACCAACTTCACAGAAGAAACGCTAGAAGCTGGGGAAGCTTGGGTTAATGAAAATGTCCCTGGTGTTAAGGCCATGACAACTGGCTTTGAATCCATTGATATTGTTCTGGACTATGTCGATAAGGGAGTGGCCATTGTTGAATTAGCTAAAAAACTTGGTATCACAATGGATCAGGTTATGGGTTTTGGAGACAATCTTAATGACTTGCATATGATGCAGGTTGTGGGACATCCTGTAGCTCCTGAAAATGCACGACCTGAAATTTTAGAATTAGCAAAGACTGTGATTGGTCACCATAAGGACCAGTCGGTTATAGCTTATATGGAGGGCTTATAATGGCAGATATAAAATTGATTGCATTGGACTTGGACGGGACCTTGCTGACTACTGATAAAAGGTTGACGGATCGCACCAAGGCAACCTTGAAAGCTGCGCGTGATCGTGGTATCAAGGTCGTATTGACAACTGGTCGTCCCTTAAAAGCTATGGATTTCTTTCTCCATGAGCTAGGGACTGACGGTCAGGAAGATGAGTATACGATTACTTTTAATGGTGGTTTAGTTCAGAAAAATACAGGTGAAATCCTTGATAAGACAGTCTTTTCATATGATGATGTAGCACGCTTGTATGAAGAAACAGAGAAATTATCACTGCCTCTTGATGCCATCTCAGAAGGAACTGTTTATCAAATTCAATCAGACCAAGAAAGTCTTTATGCCAAATTCAATCCAGCTTTGACTTTTGTTCCAGTGGACTTTGCAGACTTATCTAGTCAAATGACTTATAATAAATGCGTGACCGCCTTTGCTCAAGAACCCTTGGATGCAGCTATTCAGAAGATTTCTCCAGAATTGTTTGACCAATATGAAATCTTTAAATCACGTGAAATGTTGCTAGAGTGGTCACCAAAGAATGTTCATAAAGCAACAGGTTTGGCAAAACTAATCAGCCATCTAGGAATCGACCAAAGCCAAGTTATGGCTTGTGGCGACGAGGCCAATGACCTCTCTATGATTGAATGGGCAGGGCTCGGTGTTGCCATGCAAAACGCTGTTCCTGAAGTCAAGGCAGTCGCAAATGTAGTGACGCCAATGACCAATGATGAAGAAGCTGTCGCCTGGGCTATCGAAGAATATGTGCTAAAGGAGAACTAAGATATGGGATTATTTGATCGTCTATTCGGAAAAAAAGAAGAACCTAAAATCGAAGAAGTTGTAAAAGAAGCTCTGGAAAATCTTGATTTGTCTGAAGATACAGAAGCTGAGGAAGTTTCTCAAGAAGTAGCAGAAGTTGAAAGTTCTGAAGAAGATCTGCTCCAAGAAGAGGAAAATCAAAAGACAGTTGAAGAAAGTCTGGATTCAGAGCCAGCTGTAGAGGTTCATCAAGAAGAAATTACTGAGGAAGAAAATCCTGAGTTCATAGAAGATGAAGAAGAAAACAGCATTGAAGTTCTTGAAGCAGAAAGGTCTCAGTTAGAAGAAACTGTTCAGGAAAAATATGACCGCAGTCTTAAGAAAACTCGTACAGGATTCGGTGCTCGCTTGAACGCCTTCTTTGCCAACTTCCGTTCTGTTGACGAAGAATTTTTCGAGGAACTGGAAGAACTGCTGATTATGAGTGACGTTGGTGTACAGGTCGCTTCTAACTTAACAGAGGAGTTACGCTACGAAGCCAAGCTTGAAAACGCCAAGAAACCTGATGCTCTTCGACGAGTTATTATTGAAAAATTGGTTGAGCTTTATGAAAAGGATGGCAACTACGATGAAAGCATCCACTTCCAAGATGGCTTGACAGTCATGCTCTTTGTTGGTGTTAATGGTGTTGGGAAAACAACTTCTATCGGGAAACTAGCTCACCGCTACAAACAAGCTGGTAAAAAGGTCATGCTGGTTGCGGCAGATACCTTCCGTGCAGGAGCAGTAGCCCAGCTTGCTGAATGGGGCCGTCGTGTTGACGTTCCAGTTGTGACTGGACCTGAAAAAGCTGACCCAGCCAGTGTGGTCTTTGATGGTATGGAACGTGCTGTAGCTGAAGGTATTGATATTCTCATGATTGATACCGCTGGTCGTCTGCAAAACAAGGACAACCTCATGGCTGAGCTGGAAAAGATTGGTCGTATTATCAAACGTGTTGTACCAGAAGCACCACATGAAACCTTCTTGGCTCTTGATGCATCAACGGGTCAAAATGCCCTGGTACAGGCCAAAGAATTTTCAAAAATTACCCCTTTAACAGGAATTGTCTTGACTAAGATTGATGGAACTGCTCGAGGTGGTGTTGTTTTAGCCATCCGTGAAGAACTCAATATTCCTGTAAAATTGATTGGTTTTGGTGAAAAAATCGATGATATTGGAGAGTTTAACTCAGAAAACTTTATGAAGAGTCTCTTGGAAGGCTTAATCTAATCAGAAGCAAAAATCCTGCAAGCTACAAACTTGCAGGAAATTTTTTATTCTAAACGACCATCTTGACGATAGGCGATATCTGGTTGCCAAGTCCATTTGGCATCGAATTTTTCAAGTAAGTCAAAGCTGGCTTGTGGTCCCATGCTTCCAGCTTTATAGTCATGAAGTGGGGCACCATTTTCAGCCCAGAGCTCTTCGATACGGTCAATCAATTTCCATGACGCACCAACTTCATCCCAGTGGCTAAAGTTAGTTGAGTTGTTATTTAATACATCATAAATCAATTTCTCGTATGGTTCTGGAGAAGCACCAGTTGCGGTCGCGTCTGTACGGTAATCAAGTGAGTTAGGAGCCAAGTTGAACTCTTCTCCTACTTGCTTCCCATTTAGGCTAAGAGAGAAGCCTTCTGTTGGTTGAATATAGATGGTCAAAATGTTTGGAGCAAGTGGTTCTCCAAAGATAGAGTCCATTTGTTTAAAGACGATGTTGACATGAGTTCCTTTTTCAGTCAGACGTTTACCTGTACGGAAAAAGAAAGGAACGCCGCGGAATCGATCGCTGTCTACAAAGAAAGCACCAGATGCAAAGGTTTCAGTTGTTGATTCTGGATTCACATTTGGCTCGCTACGATAAGAGATGTATTTCATGCCATCAATCTTACCTGAACGGTATTGACCACGGATAAAGTGTTCTTTAAGCTCTTCATCTGTTGGATGATAGAGGTTTTTAAAGACCTTAATCTTCTCAGCACGAATCTCGTCTTTTGTGAAGCTGGCTGGCTTGTCCATGGCAAGGAGAGAGAGCAGTTGTAGAGTGTGGTTCTGTACCATGTCACGGAGGGCACCAGATTTGTCATAGTAGCCACCACGTTCTTCTACACCCAAGCGCTCTGCAAAGGTAATTTGAACATTGTCGATAAAATCTTTGTTCCAAACGTTTTCAAAAATCAAGTTTGCAAAGCGAACTGCAAAGATGCTTTGAATCATTTCCTTACCAAGATAATGGTCGATACGGAAAATTTGTTCTTCGTCAAATGTTGCTAGGAGCTCGTCATTTAACTTGCTTGCAGTTGCGTAATCTGTACCAAACGGCTTCTCAACGATTAAACGTTCAAAACCTTTACCATCCACAATGTTTTCAGATTTGAGGTGTTTGGCAATAGTTCCAAAGAACTGAGGCGCCATTGACAAGAAGAAGAGCTTGTTGTGTTCAGCTTGGTACTTGTCATTTAGTTCAGCCTGCAATTGACGCAAAGCAATGTAGTGTTCCGTATCATTGACATCATGACTTTGATAGTAGAAGTGGCTAGCGAACTCCTGAGCCTGTTCGGTACTATCTGCCAAATCAAGGATGGATTCGACTACAACAGATTCAAAATATTCCTTGCTCCAAGGACGACGGGCAGTTCCAATGACAGCAAAGTGCTCGGAAAGATTGCCGGATTTATATAGTCTAAAAAGGGAAGGGTAGAGCTTGCGTTTAGCCAGGTCTCCACTCGCACCGAAAATTGTAACAATAACCTTAGATGACATCTAGCTACCTAATTTCTATTTTTATTCCTAGTCTTGCTAGGTATGAGGAAACCTCATTTCATAAACTTAATTCTAACATAATTTTCCGAAAAATCAAAAAATCCAATACGAGATAGAAAAAAACTGCAAGGAAATCCTTACAGTTTGACTTTAGACGTTTAAGACCTTGTCCAAGAACTCTTTCAGACGTGGGTGCTGTGGGTTATCAAAGATTTGATCAGGTGTTCCGTCTTCAAGGAATTCACCATCCGCAGTAAAGATAACTCGGTTGGCAACCTGACGAGCAAATCCCATCTCATGGGTTACGATAATCATGGTCATACCTTGCTCAGCCAATTCTTTCATAACGTTTAGTACGTCTCCGACCATCTCAGGGTCAAGGGCAGAAGTTGGTTCATCAAAGAGCATGATGTCTGGATTCATTGCTAGTCCACGAGCGATAGCCACACGTTGTTTTTGACCACCTGATAGGCTATCTGGATTAGCATTAGCTTTATCTGCTAGCCCAACCTTCTCAAGCAACTCCATTCCCAATTTCTCAGCTTCTTCCTTAGTCATCAACTTGTGCTCAATTGGAGCAAAAGTAATGTTGTCCAAAACAGACATATGTGGGAAGAGGTTGAAGTGTTGGAAAACCATTCCGATATTTTCACGGACGTGGTCAACGTTGGTTGTTTTTTCAGTTAAGTCATAACCGTTCACAGTGATGTGACCACTCGTAACTTCTTCTAAAAGATTAAGGCTACGGAGGAAAGTTGACTTACCAGAACCTGAAGGACCAATGATACAAACGACATCTCCTTCATAGAACTTAGTCGTGATTCCTTTTAAAACCTCATTTTTTCCATAGTGCTTGTGTAAATCATTTACATCAATTTTTAATTTTGCCATTAACGAATCCTCTTTTCTAAGCGTTTCGCTAGTCTAGTCAAAAGTGTGATAATTACAAGATAGAAGATAGCAAGGATTGCATACATCTTGAAACTTTGGTAGTTACGGGCAATGATAATCTTACCAGTTTGGAAGAGTTCCACCAAACCGATAGCAGATACGATAGTTGTATCTTTAAGAGCGATAACGAATTGGTTAACAAAGTTTGGCAACATCAATTTAGTTGCTTGTGGCAAGATAATCTTACGCATGGTTTTTCCATAAGAGATCCCCAAGCTTCGGCTGGCTTCCATTTGGCCAACTGGAACGGCCTGAATACCACCACGAACGATTTCAGCGATATAAGCCGCTGCATTGAGCGATAGGGCAATAGTACCAGCTACGAAATCGTTAATTGGACTTTGTTGTCCTGTGATAGACTCGATGAAGTTTGGAATTCCCCAGAAGATGAAGGCTGCAAGAATCATCAATGGAATACCACGGATAACGTCAACGAAAATCTCAGAAATCACACGAAGAGATTTGTATGGGCTAACGCTAAACATACCAAAGATAATTCCGATAACAATGGCAATAGCAAATGAGATAAGAGCTAGAGCAAGAGTGATACCAAGCCCGCTAAGGAGTTGTTTGTAGTTGTTTTGAAGCAAGCCCCAGATAGTTGTCTCATCAACAGTGCTTGTTGAAGCAGTTGAAGACTCACTAGCTAGGTATTTATCAAGAATCTTTTGGAATTCTCCGTTTGCTTTAAGGTTTGCAAGTCCGTTGTTGAACATTTGAATCAATTCTGGATTTGCTCCTTTTTTAACGGCAAAGGCTGTTTCACCGATTGGAGTTCCAGCGATTGGTGTTTTCAATTTTTGTCCTTGGCTGATAGAATATTTGAGAACAGGTTCATCATCCATAACGGCATCAATGGCACCAGTGTTTAAACTGTCATACATTGAAGAACCATCAGCAAAAGTTTTGATTTTGTAACCGTATTTGCTTTGATTTTCTGTTAGGAAGGTTTGAGAGGCAGTTCCGTTTTTAACACCAACTGTCTTTCCTTTTAAATCTTCATAAGAAGCAATGGTGCTTGATTCTTTGACACCAAGGATAGTATTAGCAGTGTAGTAGGATTCTGAGAAGTCAAAAGTTGCCTTACGAGCATCTGTAACAGACATACCAGCAATGATACCATCTGCTTGACCAGCTTGGACAGCACTGATAGCTGCATCGAAACCTGGATTGGTAATTTCAATTTCAAAACCTTGATCTTTAGCGATTGCCTTAATCAATTCCATATCAATACCAGTAAATTGGTTGCTTGAATTTTGGAAAACAAAAGGTGCAAAAGAAGAATCACTTGCAATGATGTATTTGGCTTTAACAGGAGTTGCTTTTAGACCAGCTGCAGTCGTTGTAGTTGGCACTGCTGAAGATGATGAAGCAGTCCATTTCTTGATGATTTTATCAAGACTACCATCTTTTTTCATTTCAGCCAAGGCTTGGTTAAATTCAGTGACTAGGTGCTCGTATTTGCTTCCTTTTTTAACACCGAAAGCAAAACTTCCTACAGCTTCACCATCCATTTCAATATGGAGGTCTTGGCCTTGGTTAATGGCATACTCGATAACAGGTTTGTCATCCATCATGGCATCGATGGCACCAGCACTCAAGCTGTTGTTCATCAAATCACTAGTGTCAAATGTTTTAATAGTAAAACCGTATTTATCTTTGATTGTTTCAAGAAAACGTTGAGCAGCAGTTCCGTTTTTAACACCAACGGTTTTGCCAGTTAATTGGTCGTACTTGCTAATCTTGTGTGCCTTTGTAGTTGCAATGACAACTTTTGTATCATAGTAAGTATCAGACATGGTGAAGACTTTTTCACGTTCTTTAGTCTTTGTCATCCCTGCCATGATAGCGTCAGCTTGACCAGCTTGAACCGCATTTACCGCTGCATCAAATCCAGGATAGGACAACTGAATATTCCATCCTTTAATCTCAGCGACTTTGTTGATAATGTCTACATCAATTCCTTTATAAGTTTGATCTGAATCTTTAAACTCAAAAGGTGCATAGGCGGTATCAGACACAATCTTAATAGTTTCTGCCTTTGCAATACCTAATGAGAAAATTGGGAATAAAATTAGCAAAAATGCTAGAAATTTTTTCTTCATTTTTAGTCTCCTTTTCCGAATATTTTCCCATTATATCAGAAAAAACTAAAAAATGCAAATCTAGGAGCTTTTATGTTAGAAGATATAACATAAAAGCCCTTTATTTCTTTCTTGAACTGCTATCACAAAGTGCTATAATAATAGTATATAATAGAAGAAAAGAGGACGGAGATATGAAGAACAAAAGAATTTTTAAAGACTTCCAAGATTCTCAAATGCGGTTAAACCTCTACACAAGCCCCTTGTTAGCCTTTGTTTTTGTCTTTATAGGAGAGTTTGTGGCTTATACTTTATATGGTATTAGTTTGTTAGCTCTCATTGGACTTGCTAGAAATTTTGGAGAGGCTGGTCAAGCTTTTGCAACTTACTTGCAGACCTTGCAGCAGGGCTTGATGGATAAAACAAGTGACTTTCATTTAATTTTAGAATTGCTGGCCTTTGGTTTTATTCTCAACACTGTGTTCAGATGGACTAAAAAAGTTGAGAAAAGACCTATTCGAACTTTGGGATTTTATAGAGAGAATTTCCTCAGCAATCTTCTGAAAGGATTTGGGCTAGGTCTGGCACTTTTTCTTCTGACCTTGTTAGGTTTAGTAGCATTAGGGCAATATCGTTTTGAGTCCATTCATTTGAATCCTTATTCGCTTGCCTTTGTCATTTTTACCATTCCATTTTGGATTTTACAGGGGACAACAGAAGAAGTGGTGGCCCGTGCTTGGCTCCTTCCTCAATTGGCTTCAAGAACCAATCTAAAACTAGCTGTTGTTATATCTAGCCTATTCTTTACCCTGCTTCATGTGGGAAATTCTGGTCTCACACCTCTATCTCTAGTGAATCTCTTTTTATTCGGAGTTGCCATGTCACTTTACCTCCTCAAAACAGATACAGTTTGGGGTGTAGCAGGTATTCATGGGGCTTGGAATTTTGCTCAGGGAAATTTATTTGGGATTTTGGTTAGCGGTCAGCCGTCAGGAACATCGCTAATGACCTTTTTACCACAAGGCGATCAGAGCTGGCTATCAGGTGGCTCTTTTGGCATAGAAGGTTCTGTCATGACAAGTCTAGTCTTGCTACTGCTGATTGTCTATCTTGGCTATAAATTAAAGAAAGAAAATGAAAGGATGTGACTTAGGTCCGTCCTTTTCTTCGTGAAAATGTTACAAGTATGCTAAAATAGGAATAGCACATCGAGAGAGGATTCTTATGATTAACCGCATTACTGACAATCAATTTAAACTAGTATCAAAATATCAACCATCAGGAGACCAACCCCAAGCTATCGAACAGTTGGTTGATAATATCGAGGGGGGAGAAAAAGCTCAGATTCTGATGGGGGCGACGGGTACAGGGAAGACCTATACCATGAGTCAGGTCATTTCCAAAGTCAATAAACCAACTCTGGTCATCGCCCACAATAAAACTCTAGCAGGACAGCTCTATGGGGAGTTTAAGGAATTTTTCCCTGAAAATGCAGTTGAGTACTTTGTGTCTTACTATGATTATTACCAACCTGAGGCCTATGTCCCTTCTAGTGATACCTATATTGAAAAAGATAGCTCTGTCAATGATGAGATTGATAAACTTCGTCACTCAGCGACTTCGGCCCTTCTGGAGCGTAATGATGTTATTGTCGTTGCCTCTGTCTCTTGTATCTATGGTCTGGGTTCGCCCAAGGAATACGCTGATAGTGTCGTTAGTCTCCGTCCAGGTCTTGAAATTTCTCGTGATAAACTCTTGAATGACTTGGTTGATATCCAGTTTGAACGTAATGATATTGATTTCCAACGCGGAAGATTTCGTGTGCGTGGAGATGTGGTGGAGATTTTCCCAGCTTCCCGTGATGAGCATGCCTTTCGAGTAGAGTTCTTTGGAGATGAGATTGACCGTATCCGCGAAGTGGAGGCTCTGACAGGTCAGGTGTTGGGAGAAGTGGATCATTTAGCGATTTTCCCAGCTACTCACTTTGTGACCAATGACGACCACATGGAAGTGGCCATTGCTAAAATTCAGACTGAGTTGGAAGAGCAGTTAGCTGTCTTTGAGAAGGAAGGCAAACTGCTAGAAGCCCAGCGTTTGAAACAGCGGACAGAGTATGATATTGAGATGCTACGCGAGATGGGCTATACCAATGGGGTTGAGAATTATTCTCGCCACATGGATGGACGGAGCGAAGGAGAGCCTCCTTATACCCTCTTGGATTTCTTCCCAGATGATTTCTTAATTATGATTGATGAGAGTCACATGACTATGGGGCAGATTAAGGGCATGTACAATGGTGACCGCTCGCGTAAGGAAATGCTGGTTAATTATGGTTTCCGTTTGCCGTCAGCTCTGGACAATCGTCCTCTCCGTCGTGAGGAGTTTGAAAGCCATGTGCACCAGATTGTTTACGTTTCAGCGACACCTGGTGACTATGAAAATGAACAAACAGAGACAGTGATTGAGCAAATCATTCGTCCGACAGGGCTTTTGGATCCTGAGGTGGAAGTCCGTCCGACTATGGGACAAATTGATGACCTCTTAGGTGAAATTAATGCCCGTGTTGAAAAGAACGAGCGAACCTTTATCACCACCTTGACCAAGAAAATGGCAGAAGACTTGACCGACTACTTCAAGGAAATGGGCATCAAGGTCAAGTACATGCACTCGGATATCAAGACCTTGGAGAGGACGGAGATAATTCGTGACCTACGCTTGGGTGTCTTTGATGTCTTGGTTGGAATCAACCTCCTTCGTGAAGGGATTGACGTTCCTGAAGTGAGCCTCGTAGCGATTCTCGATGCTGACAAGGAAGGTTTCCTTCGTAATGAACGTGGACTTATCCAGACCATTGGACGTGCTGCCCGTAATAGCGAAGGGCATGTCATCATGTATGCTGACACGATGACTCAGTCTATGCAACGTGCCATCGATGAAACGGCCCGCCGTCGTAAAATCCAGATGGCCTATAATGAAGAACATGGTATTGTTCCACAAACCATTAAGAAAGAAATCCGTGACCTGATTGCCGTGACCAAGGCAGTTGCTAAGGAAGAGGATAAGGAAGTCGACATCAATAGCCTCAACAAACAAGAACGCAAAGACCTCGTCAAGAAACTAGAAAAACAAATGCAAGAAGCCGTCGAAGTGCTTGACTTTGAACTCGCAGCTCAGATTCGTGATATGATGCTGGAAGTCAAGGCGTTGGATTAGGGGAATTTTATGAATATTTTAGTTATCAATGGACATCCTGATAAAGAAAGTTACTGCCAAGCAATTTTTCAAACGATTGTAGAAAACATAGATTCAAAGAACCATGAACTTGAAATGATTAATCTTAATGAAGAAGAGTTTGATCCTGTTTTACGTTATGGTTATCGACAAAGGATGGAGGAAAATCCGTTTATACTACGCTCTCAGGAATTAATCCAGTGGGCAGATCATTTCATTTTTGTTTATCCTATTTGGTGGAGTAGTATGCCTAGTCTATTGAAGGGGTGGATTGATCGTGTTTTTACGCCAGGCATTGCATACTCTGCAAATAATCGAGGAAGCTTTATTTTGAACTACTTGAGAGGTAAACAGTTTAAAAAGTTACTAAAAGGAAAAACAGCTAGTATCTATGCAACATCTATGGCACCAACTTGGTGGTACAAAGTATTTTCAGGTCCAGTTAACATTCCAGACAGTTATGGGATATCAGTATTAAAGAATGCGGTATTGAATCATTGTGGCATAAAAACAAAGAGGGTTTCAATCTTAGGAGAGTTAGGACGTGAAGTGAATACAAGTTCAACAAGAGAAAAATTTCTACAAAAAGTAGCAAAGGAAGTCAGACTGTTGGATTAAGGAGGAGAAAATAAATGACGGTTATTATCAAATCAATGGAAACTCCTGAAGAGATAGAATGGAAATCCCTTGTTCACTGGCAAACGTGGAGAGAGGCTTATGATGACCTTTTGCCTGCAGAATTTCAGGAGACAATGACATTAGAAAGATGTCGATTCTTTAGTCAAAAGTATCCAGAAAATACATTGATTGCGATAGATGGTAAGAAGGTAGTTGGTTTTATCAGTTATGGAAACTTTCGTGATGAGACTATTCAAGCTGGTGAAATTATTGCTTTATATGTTTTAAAAGACTATTATGGAAAAGGTATCGCACAAAAGTTAGTTAGAGCAGCTGTGACTGCTCTTAATCATTTTTCTGAAATTTTCTTATGGGTATTGAAAGATAATAAGCGAGCCATTTCTTTCTATCAAAAAATGGGTTTTACTTTTGATGGACAAGAAAAGATGCTTGAACTCGGAAAGCCTATAAAGGAAAAACGGATGGTATTCCATTTTAAATAATTTTAAAAAGTAGAAGCTAATGGTACTGGTCCCAAGTCTGAAAATTTAATAAATTAGAAAGCGAGTAAATTTATGTCCCGTTCTCAATTAACAATCTTAACAAACATTTGTCTAATAGAAGACCTAGCAACTCAGCGAGTAGTGATGCAGTACCGCGCTCCTGAAACCAATCGCTGGTCTGGTTATGCCTTTCCAGGAGGCCATGTAGAAAATGGCGAGTCTTTCGCAGAGTCTGTCATTCGTGAAATCTATGAAGAAACAGGATTAACTATCCAAAATCCTCAACTTGTCGGCATTAAAAATTGGCCACTAGATACAGGTGGGCGCTATATTGTCATTTGTTATAAGGTGACAGAGTTTACTGGAACTCTTCAATCTTCAGATGAAGGAGAAGTTTCTTGGGTTCAAAAAGACCAGATTCCAAACTTGGATCTGGCCTATGATATGCTACCCTTGATGGAAATGATGGAAGCTCCTGACAAGTCAGAGTTTTTCTACCGTCATCGTACAGAAGACGATTGGGAAAAGAAAATTTTCTAATCCTTTACCAAATAACCAAGTTTATCCAAGGCCTCCTCAATGTAGTGGAGGTCTTGTTGTGTTTCGGCTTCGACTAGGTGATAATGGATGCCATCTGTCAATTCAGATAAAGGTTTAAAATCAGAATGCTCGACTTGTTCTAGAAAATGTTGCACATCTCTGCGACAAGACAGTTTCAGCAAGGTTTCAATTTCTCCATAGACGGGATGGTCAATCAAGGTATTTTGAACACGTCCACCATTATCAACGATAGCAAGGAGTTCTTGACCGATTTCTTCAACTTCATGTTTCACTTTGAAAAGTTTGTGAACATAAGGATTGGTTTCAATTTGCTTATAGATGTAGCCACGATTGGTGGATAGGATAGGAGCGCCATCGGCTCTTAAAATTGCAATGTCCTGTACAATGACCTGGCGTGTAACATGAAAATGTTCAGCTAAACTTTGGCCATTGAGGGCTTTAGGAGCTTCTTTCAAGAGTTGGAGCAGGGCTTGTTTGCGATCTTTTGTCATAGTTCTTCCTTTTACCGGCGTTTTCGAAGCACTTTATAGACAGCTAGTGCTAATGTATAGTCTACCATACTATGGATAATTGTGCCCAAGCCAACTAGCACAAATAGAACATAAAACATATTTTCTACATTGGTACCGGAAGTTGCGTAAAAAAGGACACAGGCTAATACTTCAGCAAGGGCATGAACGACAGCTAAAACAAAGTTGAAAATCCAAGAAGATTTTGCTTTATCTAGGGTATCGGGAAATTTCTGTAGGTACAGAGCTCCTAAAGTACCAAAAAAGATATGTGAAAAGGCTCGAAAAACGATAACCATAGGATAGCCAGCCATCAAAAATCCAAAACTAGAGGCTAGGATGACAAAAACTGCCATCAAGGGCGATAAGAACATGGCAATAAAAATAGCGATGTGGCTCCCCAAAGTGTAAGAAGCAGGTGGAATGACGATCTTAAAAGGCATGACAATGGGAATCAAAATCGCAATAGCCGTTAAGAGGGCTGTCATTGTCATAAATTGTGTCTTTTTCCGTGTATTCATAAGAATCTCCTTTTTATCTGTATATACACTAGTATAGTACAATAAACAAGACAATAAAGCAAGGATTTACTTAGGTATATAAGTCATTTTAAGTTAAAAACTCGTAAACATTTCACTAAAAATCCAAACTATACAGAGCAAAATCTCCACCTTCAAGCATGAAAGCGGAGATTGTTTTTATTTCTTCAATGTTTGTAGCCTTGGGACAATAGCTAGGGTTAGAACCGCAGAAATGACTAATTCGGCAATGGAGTTTGTTGAGATAACAGTTGCTAGGAGTTTTTGGATATTACCATCAAAGACATTTCCAAAAAGGTAGAAAATTCCACCAAGTACAAAGACTGTGTTGGTAAGTGAACCAAGGGCACCAGCTAGAATCAGACCAGTTTTATTTTTCATCAGTTTATAAACTAGATACGGAGTCAAACCAATCAAAATACGTGGGACGATGGCAATGATAGCTGAGTAGATGTTTCCGTTTGGTACAAATGGGGAGAAGAGGTAACTTGTCGGTAGAATTGTAATCGTGTTAACCGTTAAGCTAAGCAGCCCCATCAAAAATCCAAGTGTAACCCCAACTCGTGGACCGTAGATAATGCTGGCAATAATGACAGGAATATGAACGATAGTCGGTTTGATTGGAAATGGAAAAAGGTTAAAGATAAGTGAGCTCAGAAAGTGTATCACGAGCATGGTTGCAAAAAAGATAGCAATGGGTGCAATATTAGAGCGTTTTTTCATCGAGAGTTTCCTTTATTCTTTCTAAAATAATTGTGAGGTCGGCTAAAGCTCCTCGTCCGTGGTCTCCACAAGCTAGTAGGGATTCCTTAGGAGCAATCAGCTGATAGCCGTAGGCTTCTAATGTTTTCAGATTAGCCTGAGTTGCTGGATGGTCATACATTTTTGTATTCATAGCAGGAGCTATTAGTTTGGGAATATGACTTGGCAGGGCTAGAGCTGTACAGGTCACCATATTGTCCGCAAAGCCAAGGGCTAGTTTTGCAATAGTGTTAGCAGTTGCAGGGGCTACGATGAATAAATCTGCTTTTTTTCCAAGTTCGATATGATTGACTTGATCAGGATAGGGTTCCTTCATGGCATCCAAGTGGACGGAATTCCGTGAGAGTACCTGTAGTGTCAAAGGTTGGATAAACTCTGTAGCAGCCTGGGTCATTAAGACAGTGACTTGATGACCTTGTTTTTTTAGAGAACTGACTAAATCTGCCGACTTGTAAGAGGCGATTGAGCCCGTTACAGCCAAGAGAATGTTTGCCATAGCTTTCCTTTCTATGAATGATAGGCTTGAATTTTTTCAAGGAGGAGTTCTGCAATTTCTTCTTTAGTCTGGACTGTTTGAAGCTGATCTTTTTCAACAAAGATTGCACGATGCTGGTTTGGTGAGATTTGAGTCAGGTCATTCGCAATGATTAAGTCAGCTTGGTTCTTGATAAGACTTTTTCTGGCAATCTCGATGAGATAATCCTCAGAGACATCAACCAGCAGTTTGAAACCAATCAGATGAATAGCAGGATTCCATTTCTTGACTAGAGAGATGATTTTGGGTGTTTTTTTCAGGAATAAAACCTGAACCTCATCAGTTGAAGAAATCTTAGCCTGATGATTCTGCTTGCTTAAAAATTCTTCTAGATTAGAGCTAGCCTGAACTTCCTCCAGCCCTGTCATATAAACAGGAGTGTAGTCGGATACCGCCATTGAGTGAATCAAGACTTGATAGTCCTTGACACGTTCTTGCATTTCTAGTAGAAGGTCCTTGGTATTATTAATTTCTCGAATGCATAAGTTGGGATGAGCTTCTGGCTTCAGAGCCCGCTTTGTCGTAATCAAACAAACTTCATGCCCAGCAGCAAGCAAGGTCTCTGTGATGATTTTCCCCAAGCGACCTGTAGAATGGTTAGTGATGGAGCGGACGCTGTCGATAGCTTCACTGGTACCGCCCGATGTAACTAAAATTTTCATAGCACTATTGTACACAAAAATAAACGGTAAGTAAAATGAAAGTGATAAATTTTTGGTAAAAACGAAGATTTACTATAGTTTCAAACTATAAAGCCATATAAAATTTAAGAAAGAACTCTAAAAACCTTAAAAATAGGGATATTTACGAACGTTTAGAGAGTTTTAGGATGTTAAAAATCTTGTTTTGTGTTATAATGAATTATCATATAAGAGGTTAGAGGAGTTTTGAATGAAAACAGATATTGAAATCGCACAGAGTATTGAGTTGAAGCCAATCGTTGATGTTGTAGAGAAACTTGGTATTTCTTACGATGATTTGGAGTTGTACGGAAAGTACAAGGCTAAGCTCAGCTTTGATAAAATTCGTGCAGTTGAGAGCAATCCAGTTGGAAAATTGATCTTGGTTACCGCGATCAACCCAACTCCAGCAGGTGAAGGAAAATCAACTATTACCATTGGTCTGGCGGATGCCTTGAATAAGATTGGCAAGAAAACCATGATTGCTATCCGCGAACCGTCTCTTGGTCCAGTCATGGGGATTAAGGGTGGTGCAGCTGGTGGTGGTTACGCCCAAGTTCTTCCAATGGAAGACATCAACCTCCACTTTACTGGAGACATGCATGCCATTACAACTGCCAACAATGCGCTTTCTGCCTTGATTGACAACCACTTGCATCAAGGAAATGAGCTGGGAATTGACCAACGTCGTATCCTTTGGAAACGTGTTGTGGACTTGAATGATCGTGCTCTTCGCCATGTGACCGTTGGACTTGGTGGCCCTTTAAATGGTATTCCTCGTGAGGATGGCTTTGATATTACCGTCGCTTCCGAAATCATGGCGATTCTTTGCTTGGCAACGGATATCGAGGACTTGAAACGCCGTTTGGCTAATATCGTTATCGGTTATCGCTATGACCGTACACCTGTTTCTGTAGGTGATTTGCAGGTTGAAGGTGCCTTAGCATTGATTTTGAAGGATGCTATTAAGCCAAACTTGGTTCAGACAATTTATGGAACGCCTGCTTTTGTGCACGGTGGTCCATTTGCCAATATTGCTCACGGATGTAACTCTGTCTTAGCAACTACAACAGCCCTTCACTTGGCTGATTACACAGTTACTGAAGCTGGTTTTGGTGCAGACCTTGGTGCCGAGAAATTCCTTGATATTAAGACGCCAAACTTGCCAACATCTCCAGATGCAGTAGTTATTGTCGCAACCCTTCGTGCCCTTAAGATGAATGGTGGTGTGGCTAAAGACGCTTTGACAGAGGAAAATGTGGAGGCGGTTCGTGCCGGTTTTGCTAACTTGAAACGCCACGTTGAAAATATCCGTAAGTTCGGTATTCCTGCAGTTGTTGCGATTAACGAATTTGTATCTGATACAGAAGCTGAAATTGCAGCCTTGAAAGAACTTTGTGCCTCAATCGATGTACCAGTTGAATTGGCTAGTGTCTGGGCTGATGGTGCCGAAGGTGGAGTAGCTCTTGCTGAAACGGTAGTTAAGACAATTACTGAAAGCCCAGCTAATTACAAACGTTTGTATGACAATGACCTTTCTGTTCAAGAAAAGATTGAAAAGATTGTTACTGAAATCTACCGTGGTAGTAAAGTGAACTTTGAGAAGAAAGCTCAAACACAAATCGCTCAAATCGTTCAAAACGGTTGGGACAAATTGCCAATCTGTATGGCTAAGACCCAGTATAGCTTCTCAGACAATCCAAATGCACTTGGAGCACCTGAAAACTTTGAAATTACCATTCGTGAATTGGTACCAAAATTAGGTGCAGGCTTCATCGTTGCCCTAACTGGTGATGTCATGACCATGCCTGGACTTCCAAAACGACCAGCAGCCCTCAACATGGATGTTGAAAGTGATGGAACAGTATTAGGCTTGTTCTAGTATATTGCAATTGACTTTAAATGAGTTTGGAAATACTATCCAAGCTCATTTTTTATCTAGATATAAGAAGTTGCCTTCTAGACGCAATCAGTCTAGGTAAAGATATTTTCCCTGAATTCTGATATAATAGAAATATTGACTTCAAGAGTAAGGAAGAGAAGATGAACGCATTATTAAATGGAATGAATGACCGTCAGGCTGAGGCGGTGCAAACGACAGAAGGTCCCTTGTTGATTATGGCAGGGGCTGGTTCTGGAAAGACCCGAGTTTTGACCCACCGTATTGCTTATTTGATTGATGAAAAGATGGTCAATCCTTGGAATATCTTGGCCATTACCTTTACCAACAAGGCTGCGCGTGAGATGAAAGAGCGTGCTTATAGCCTCAATCCAGCCACTCAGGACTGTCTGATTTCGACCTTCCACTCCATGTGTGTGCGTATTTTGCGTCGCGATGCGGATCATATTGGCTACAATCGTAATTTTACAATTGTTGATCCTGGTGAACAACGAACGCTCATGAAACGTATTCTCAAGCAGTTGAACTTGGATCCTAAAAAATGGAATGAACGAAGCATCTTAGGAACCATTTCCAATGCTAAGAATGATTTGATTGATGATGTGGCTTATGCAGCTCAAGCTGGCGATATGTATACGCAAATCGTGTCCCAGTGTTACACGGCTTATCAAAAAGAGCTTCGTCAGTCAGAGTCAGTTGACTTTGATGATTTGATTATGCTGACCTTACGTCTCTTTGATCAAAATCCTGATGTTTTGACCTACTACCAGCAGAAGTTTCAATACATCCACGTTGATGAGTACCAAGATACCAACCATGCCCAGTACCAATTGGTCAAACTCTTGGCATCGCGCTTTAAAAACATCTGTGTGGTTGGGGATGCGGACCAGTCTATCTACGGTTGGCGTGGTGCTGATATGCAGAATATCTTGGACTTTGAAAAGGATTACCCCCAAGCCAAGGTTGTTTTGTTGGAGGAGAATTACCGTTCAACTAAAACCATTTTGCAAGCGGCCAACGAGGTCATTAAAAACAATAAAAATCGCCGTCCTAAGAATCTCTGGACTCAAAATGCTGATGGGGAGCAAATCGTTTACTATCGTGCAAATGATGAACTAGATGAGGCTGTATTTGTAGCCAGAACTATCGATGAACTTGGTCGGAGTCAAAACTTCCTTCACAAGGATTTTGCAGTTCTTTATCGTACTAATGCGCAGTCCCGTACTATTGAGGAAGCCTTGCTCAAGTCAAATATCCCTTATACCATGGTTGGCGGAACCAAGTTCTACAGCCGTAAGGAAATCCGCGATATTATCGCTTACCTCAACCTCATTGCCAATTTGAGTGACAATATCAGTTTTGAGCGTATTATCAACGAGCCTAAACGTGGAATTGGGCCAGGTACAGTTGAGAAAATCCGTGAATTTGCGAATATGCAAGACATGTCCATGCTAGATGCTTCAGCCAATATCATGTTATCTGGTATCAAGGGTAAGGCAGCCCAGTCTATCTGGGATTTCGCCAACATGATTCTAGATTTACGAGAGCAGCTAGATCAATTAAATATTACAGAGTTGGTTGAGGCTGTTCTAGAAAAAACAGGTTATGTCGATATTCTTAACGCCCAAGCGACTCTAGAAAGCAAGGCTAGGGTTGAAAATATCGAAGAGTTTCTTTCTGTTACGAAGAACTTTGATGACACCTCTGATGGTCCAGAAGAGGAAACTGGTCTGGACAAACTGAGTCGTTTCTTGAATGACTTGGCTTTGATTGCCGATACAGATTCAGGTAGTCAGGAGACATCAGAAGTGACCCTGATGACACTACACGCTGCCAAAGGTCTCGAGTTTCCAGTTGTCTTTTTGATTGGGATGGAAGAAAATGTCTTTCCACTTAGCCGTGCGTCTGAAGATCCAGATGAATTGGAAGAAGAGCGCCGTCTAGCCTATGTAGGTATCACGCGTGCAGAGAAAATTCTCTATCTGACCAATGCCAATTCACGTCTGCTTTTTGGTCGTACCAACTACAACCGTCCAACTCGTTTTATTAACGAAATCAGTTCAGACTTACTTGAGTATCAAGGATTGGCGCGTCCAGCAAATACAAGCTTTAAGGCATCTTATAGCAGTGGTGGTCTTGCCTTCGGTCAAGGTATGAGTTTGGCTCAAGCTCTTCAAGACCGCAAACGCAGTGCTGCCCCAAAATCTATCCAGTCAAGCGGTCTCCCATTTGGTCAATTTACAGCTGGAACAAAATCAGCGTCTAGCAAGACAAATTGGTCCATTGGTGACATTGCCCTCCACAAAAAATGGGGAGAGGGAACTGTTCTGGAAGTTTCAGGTAGCGGTGCTACGCAGGAATTAAAAATCAATTTCCCAGAAGTAGGTTTGAAAAAACTTTTAGCTAGTGTGGCTCCAATTGAGAAAAAAATCTAATTTTCCATCCTTCTCACGAATAATAAAGTGAGGAGGATTTTTATGTATAGTATTTCATTTCAAGAAGATTCACTATTACCAAGAGAAAGACTGGCCAAGGAAGGAGTAGAAGCGCTCAGTAACCAAGAATTGCTAGCTATTTTACTTAGGACAGGAACACGTCAAGCCAGCGTTTTTGAAATTGCCCAGAAAGTTTTGAACAACCTTTCAAGCCTAACGGATTTGAAAAAAATGACCCTGCAGGAATTGCAGAGTCTGTCTGGTATCGGTCGTGTTAAGGCCATAGAATTGCAAGCCATGATTGAACTTGGGCATCGTATTCACAAACACGAGACTCTTGAGATGGAAAGTATTCTCAGCAGTCAAAAGTTGGCCAAGAAGATGCAGCAGGAGTTAGGACATAAAAAACAAGAGCACCTGGTGGCGCTCTATCTCAATACTCAAAATCAAATTATCCATCAACAGACCATTTTTATCGGCTCAGCTACTCGTAGTATCGCTGAACCACGGGAGATTCTTCACTATGCTATCAAGCATATGGCGACCTCTCTCATCTTAGTTCACAATCATCCTTCAGGAGCGGTAGCACCTAGTCGAAATGATGATCATGTCACTAAACTTGTTAAAGAAGCCTGTGACCTGATGGGAATTGTCCTCTTGGACCATTTGATTGTCTCTCAATCCAGTTATTTTAGCTATCGTGAAAAGACAGATTTAATCTAAAGTTCATTAACGATATAGTCAAAGAGGTTTTTATCTTTGGGACGATTTTCAAATAGAAACTCTGGATGCCATTGGACACCGAGAAAGGCAATGTCATCCGTACTCGTAACAGCTTCAATGATACCATCTTTAGGATCATGAGCCACAACTTTTAAGTTGGGGGCTAAATCCTTGATACTCTGGTGGTGGAAGGAGTTGATATGGGAAATTTCTCCATAGATTTCTCGAAGAACTGTATCAGGCTCTGTCACCAAGCGTTGAGTTGTGTATTCGGGGGAACAATCCTGCCAATGGTCTTCGATATCTTGGTACAAAGTTCCACCCATGGCAACGTTAAAGAGTTGAGTTCCACGACAGACAGAAAAAATTGGCTTTTTCTGTTTAATAGCTTCCTTGATGAGGGCCAGTTCAAAGATATCTCTTTGAAGATGGTAGTCATCGCTATCAATGGTTTTGGCTTCATCATAGAATTTTGGATCGACATTTTGCCCACCTGTCAAGATGAGCTTGTCAATCATACTGATATAGTGGCTAGCCATTTCTTGATCACCAATCGGTAGGATGATGGGAATCCCTCCAGCGTCTTTAACGCCTTCAACAAAGCCTTTTGCTACGTAGCTCATCATGATGTCATCATCTGGATGAGTTTTTTCGTTTCCTGTAATCCCAATAACTGGTTTTTTCATAAAATGATTTTCGCTTTCTAATCCTCTTTTCGCATGAAATAGAGGAGGGTTTGGAGTTCACTTGTCAAATCGACATACTGAACGACCACGTCTTTTGGTAAATGTAGATGGACTGGTGAAAAACTGAGAATTCCTTTCACGCCAGCATCCACCAAGAGATTAGCAACCTCTTGTGACTTAACGCTGGGAACGGTCAGGATAGCAGTCTTGACATCAGCATCCTTGATTTTATCCTTGATTTGAGAAATCCCGTAAATGGGAATTCCATCAGGAGTTTGGGTACCGACTTCGGGATGGTCATCTAGGTCAAAGGCCATGATAATCTTCATCTTGTTGCGCTCGTGGAAGCGATAGTGGAGAAGGGCATGGCCCATATTTCCAATACCTACCAGCATGACATTGGTGATGGAGTTATCATTGAGCAAATCGGCAAAAAATGTCATCAGTTTTTTGACATCATAGCCAAAACCACGACGACCTAGTTCACCAAAATAGGAAAAATCACGACGTACGGTCGCGGAATCAATACCGATAGCCTCTGCAATTTGCTTAGAGTTGGCACGTTCAATCTTTTCTGCATGAAATCTCTTAAAAATTCGATAGTAGAGAGAGAGTCTTTTTGCTGTAGCTTTTGGAATAGCAGACTGTTTATCTTTCACAAAATCACAACCTTTCTATTCTTCTATTTTATAGAAACATTGTGAAAAAATCAACAAAAACAAGAAAAAACTAAGAAAAATCTTAGTTTTGATGTAAAAAATCTGCATGTGATAGAAAACGGTAGAGGTCTCCGACCAGTCCTTGGTAAACTTCCTGCCCTTTAAAGGTCAAAGAAGTCACATAAAGTGTATCTGGCAGAGTCACACATCCTGACAGAGCCAGCATGAGAGCTTCATAATCCTCATACTTGAGTGTACGCTCTACATGATAGCTATCCTTATAGGTCAGTTCAAACATATGGAACCTATCTTTCTGATTTTGTAAAGACACCACGTTCTACCAAGCTATCCATGAGGAAATAGAATTTTTCCTGATGAATGTGGTGGTCTTCTGATTTGAAAATATCAACTAGACGTAGCCCAAACTTGTCAGTGATATTGATTTTAGCACCTGTAAGTTCCTTGTTAATGATGATTTTGAGCTGGAATCCCTCACCGCTGTTCGGAACTTTTTCCAAAAGGCGAGTCAATTCATAGTTACCAACCTTAGTCTCAAAAAAGGTGTTGTCCTTAAGGGTGAATTTTTTAACAGAAGGGCTAAGAGTGTAGTCGTAGCGACAATTTTTTAACTGAATGGTTTTTTCAAATGCCATATGGCTAACCTCCGATAATTTCTTTTAAGGTTTTTGCGAGGGTATGTAGGTCTTCAACAGTATTTTCTGGCGACAAACTGATACGAACGGCTTCCTTCAAGCGTTCTGAATTTGCCCCGTACATGGCTTCAAGAACATGGCTGGATTGTACAATGCCTGCAGTGCAGGCTGAACCAGTAGAGATTGAAATTCCAGCCAAATCTAGACGAAGGAGTAAGAGGTCATTTTTCTGTCCAGGAAATCCAATATTGAGAACATAAGGGAGATGGTGATCGCCTCTATTCAGGTAATACTGAACTTCCTCTAGCTCTGTCAGAAAGGCAGTTTCTAGATTTTGTACATGTTGAAAATGTTCTTCTTGTTTTTCAAGGTCTTCTTTTAGGGCTGCAACCATGCCTACGATGGCAGCTAAATTTTCAGTTCCTGCACGTTTTTTCTGTTCTTGGTCTCCGCCATGAAGATAGGAATCAAAGTCCATGCTTGATGCGTAGAGAAAGCCGATTCCCTTAGGGCCATGGAATTTATGGGCAGAAGCAGTGAGAAAATCAATGCCCAATTCTTCTGGGTGTATAGGGATTTTACCAATAACCTGAACTGCATCGACATGATAGGCAGCAGGGTGTTGTTTGATTATTCGGCCAATTTCAGCAATGGGCAGTAGGTTTCCCGTCTCATTATTGGCAAACATGGTAGAAACCAAAATTGTATCATCACGTAAAGCTTTTTGAATCTGTTGGGCTGTGATTTCTTGATTTTCTGGTTGGATAATGGTTGCTTCAAAACCAAAGTGTTGAACCAAGTAATCAATCGTTTCAAGGACAGCATGGTGCTCAATGGCAGTTGTGATGATATGTTTTCCTTGTTCTTGGTGACGAAGGCAGTAGCCAATGATGGCAGTATTGTTGCCTTCTGTCCCACCAGAAGTGAAAAAGATATGTTGAGGTTTTGTCCCCAGTAACTGAGCTAGTTCCTGACGGGCTTCTCGCAAGAGTTTACCAGCTTGACGACCATGACCATGAATACTAGAAGGGTTTCCGTGGGTTTCTTGCATCACCTTGGTCATCGCTGAAATAGCAACTGCTGACATGGGAGTTGTTGCAGCATTGTCCAAATAAATCAAAGAATCACCTTATTTCTTTTTATTGTAGGCAAAGAGTGGGCTGACTGGTTTTCTTTCGTGGATACGGACGATGGCATCACCAATTAACTCACTAGCAGTGATGTAGCATACGTTTTTAGGAGTTTTTTCTTTTGTTGCTACTGAATCGGTCACAAGAATTTCTTTAATCTTAGTATTATCAAGAAGTTCAGCAGCACCTTCAACGAAGAGACCATGACTAGAAACAGCATAAATTTCTGTAGCCCCTTCACGTTCAACGATTTTGGCAGCTTCAGAGAAGGTACGTCCTGTATTTAAAATATCGTCAATCAAGATAGCTTTCTTACCTTCAACATCACCGATAATATAACCTTCGTTACGAGTTGCATCGTCTTGAGGGTAGTCTATAATGGCGATAGGAGCATCAAGATATTCAGCCAAGCTACGAGCACGTTTTACCCCTGAATTTTTAGGGCTAACAACAACAACATCTGAGCCAAGTAAGCCCTTATCGCAATAATGTTTTGCAAATAAGGGAACTGTGAAGAGGTTGTCAACAGGAATATCAAAGAATCCTTGAACTTGAACGGCATGCAAATCAAGCGTAAGGATACGATCGACACCAGCCTTAACTAGCATATTGGCAACTAGTTTCGCTGTAAGTGGCTCACGTGGTGAAGCAATGCGGTCTTGACGTGCATAGCCAAAATATGGAAGAACAACGTTGATACTGTGGGCACTTGCACGAACACAAGCATCAACCATGATCAACAATTCCATTAGGTGGTTGTTAACAGGGAAACTTGTTGATTGGATGATGTAAACATCATAACCACGGACACTTTCTTCGATATTTACTTGGATTTCTCCATCTGAAAATTGACGTGATGATAGTTTTCCAAGTGGGACACCAACAGCTTGAGCAATTTTCTGTGCAATCTCTTGGTTAGAATTGAGTGCGAAAAGTTTCATGTTTTTTCTATCTGACATTATAGACCGTCCTCTGTAAACTTTTTAAATCCTAGCCATATCTGTCTAGCCTATATGAACTAGGATTTTTGTATTTTATCTTTTCTATTTTACCAAAAAATAGAGATTATTTCAGCTATTTTTCATGCTTTTGACAAATCGGACCAATTTTGAAGGGGCTTTTTGGTAGGAAATCTGATTTTCCTCTAAAAATTGCTGGAAATCTTGTTTCCCTTGCTCGTGATTCTCAACTTCAAGCTCTAATTCGTAATCTGTAATATCAAAGTACTGACTTTCATCCAGCGCCATGAGACCAATAGCTGTTTGCATTTCATAGCGAAGCGTTGTTAGACAACCAAGGATCTGCCATTCACTAGTTTTAATACCATGTTTCGCCAATTCTTCCAGTACTAGCCCCTGAGGAAGTTCTTTCTTACTCAGATAGTTTTCAGCATCTTTTAGTTGCAATTTTTGGTTGTATTCCATGTTTCCAACACTTTGAGGGACTTTGAGTGTCAATTCTGCCCAGTCTTCAAAGGTTCGAATGCGCATAGCAACATTCTTTTCTCGCAGTTCAAAATCAGGCGTGTCTATGTAGTAATTTTTTTGAAGAACAGGAGTGACACCTGTGAACTGGTCTTTTAGACGATCATATTCATCTTTTTTCAAGAGTGTTTTCAATTCAATTTCTAAATGTTTCATTTTTCTTACCTTTTCTTTATCTTTGAAAGCGGATTTATGGTATAATAAGCATTGTATTTATTGTATATGAATCTGGAGAAAAAATCAAAGATATTTTTGAAGGATAATATGGGAACAAGGGAGAATATATGACCTTAGAATGGGAAGAATTTCTAGATCCTTACATTCAAGCTGTTGGTGAGTTAAAGATTAAACTACGTGGTATTCGGAAGCAATATCGTAAGCAAAATAAGCATTCTCCGATTGAGTTTGTGACTGGTCGAGTCAAGCCAATTGAGAGTATCAAGGAAAAAATGGCTCGACGTGGTATTACTTATGCGACCTTAGAACACGATTTACAGGATATTGCTGGTTTGCGTGTGATGGTTCAGTTTGTAGATGACGTTAAGGAAGTAGTGGAGATTTTGCGCAAACGTCAGGATATGCGGATCATACAGGAGCGAGATTACATTACTCATCGAAAAGCATCAGGCTACCGTTCCTATCACGTGGTAGTAGAATATTCGGTTGATACCATCAATGGAGCCAAGACCATTTTGGCGGAAATTCAAATTCGTACCTTGGCCATGAATTTTTGGGCAACGATAGAACATTCTCTCAACTACAAGTACCAAGGGGATTTCCCAGAGGAAATTAAGAAGCGACTGGAAATCACGGCCAAAATTGCCCATCAGTTGGATGAAGAAATGGGTAAAATTCGAGATGATATTCAAGAAGCTCAGGCTCTTTTTGATCCTTTGAGTAGAAAATTAAATGATGGTGTAGGAAACAGTGACGATACAGATGAAGAATACAGGTAAACGAATTGACCTGATAGCAAATAGAAAACCGCAGAGTCAAAGGGTTTTGTATGAATTGCGAGATCGTTTGAAGAGAAATCAGTTTATACTCAATGATACCAATCCGGACATTGTCATCTCCATTGGTGGGGATGGCATGCTCTTGTCGGCCTTTCATAAGTACGAAAATCAGCTTGACAAGGTCCGCTTTATCGGTGTTCATACTGGACATTTGGGCTTCTATACGGACTACCGTGATTTTGAGTTGGACAAGCTAGTGACTAATTTGCAGCTAGATACCGGAGCAAGAGTCTCTTACCCTGTTCTAAATGTGAAGGTCTTTCTTGAAAATGGTGAAGTGAAGATTTTTAGAGCACTAAATGAAGCCAGTATCCGCAGGTCTGATCGAACCATGGTGGCGGATGTTGTGATTAACGGTGTCCACTTTGAACGTTTTCGTGGAGATGGGCTAACAGTTTCGACCCCGACTGGTAGTACAGCCTATAACAAATCACTTGGCGGAGCTGTTTTACACCCTACCATTGAAGCTTTGCAATTAACGGAAATTGCCAGCCTTAACAATCGTGTCTATCGAACGCTAGGTTCGTCCATTATTGTTCCTAAGAAGGATAAGATTGAACTCATTCCAACGAGAAACGATTACCATACTATTTCGGTTGACAATAGCGTTTATTCCTTCCGCAATATTGAACGAATTGAGTATCAAATCGACCATCATAAGATTCACTTTGTCGCATCACCTAGTCATACCAGTTTCTGGAACCGAGTTAAGGATGCTTTCATCGGCGAGGTGGACGAATGAGGTTTGAATTTATCGCAGATGAGCATGTCAAAGTCAAGACCTTTTTGAAAAAGCACGAGGTTTCTAAGGGGGTGCTGGCCAAAATAAAGTTTCGAGGTGGAGCTATACTGGTCAATGACCAACCGCAAAATGCAACCTATCTATTGGATATTGGAGACCGAGTTATCATCGATATTCCTGCTGAGGAAGGCTTTGAAACCCTAGAAGCTATCGAGAGACCATTAGATATTCTCTATGAGGATGACCATTTTCTAGTCTTAAATAAACCCTATGGAGTGGCTTCTATTCCTAGTGTCAATCACTCTAATACCATTGCCAATTTTATCAAGGGTTACTACGTCAAGCAAGACTATGAAAATCAGCAGGTTCACATTGTAACCAGACTTGATAGGGACACTTCTGGCTTGATGCTCTTTGCCAAGCACGGCTATGCCCACGCACGATTAGACAAGCAGTTGCAGAAGAAGTCTATCGAGAAGCGCTATTTTGCTTTGGTTACAGGCGATGGACACTTGGAGTCAGAGGGGGAAATTATTGCTCCTATTGCGCGTGATGAAGACTCTATTATCACCAGACGGGTGGCTAAAGGTGGAAAGTATGCCCATACTTCTTACAAGATTGTAGCTTCTTATGGAAATATTCACTTGGTCGATATTCGCCTGCACACTGGGCGAACCCACCAAATCCGAGTCCATTTTTCTCATATTGGTTTTCCTTTGTTGGGAGATGACTTGTATGGTGGTAGTCTAGACGATGGAATTCAGCGCCAAGCCCTGCATTGCCATTATCTATCCTTTTATCATCCATTTTTAGAGCAAGACTTGCAGTTAGAAAGTCCCTTGCCGGATGATTTTAGTAACCTTATTACTCAGTTATCAACTAATACTCTATAAAAACTATTTCAGAGTATAATTATTATCTTAAAGGAGAAAACTCATGGAAGTTTTTGAAAGTCTCAAAGCCAACTTGGTTGGTAAAAATGCTCGTATCGTTCTCCCTGAAGGGGAAGAACCTCGTATTCTTCAAGCGACTAAACGCCTGGTAAAAGAAACAGAAGTGATTCCTGTTTTGCTTGGAAATCCTGAAAAAATTAAAATTTATCTTGAAATCGAAGGTATTGAGGACGGTTATGAAGTCATCGACCCTCAACACTACGATAAATTTGAAGAAATGGTTGCTGCCTTGGTGGAGCGTCGCAAGGGCAAAATGTCTGAAGAAGATGCACGCAAGGTTTTGGTTGAAGATGTCAATTATTTTGGTGTTATGTTAGTATACCTGGGCTTGGTTGATGGAATGGTGTCAGGTGCGATTCACTCAACTGCTTCAACAGTTCGCCCAGCTCTTCAAATCATCAAAACTCGTCCAAATGTTACTCGTACTTCAGGTGCCTTCCTCATGGTTCGTGGTACGGAACGTTACCTATTTGGTGACTGTGCCATCAACATCAATCCAGATGCAGAAGCCTTGGCTGAAATTGCCATCAACTCAGCAATCACAGCTAAGATGTTTGGCATCGAACCTAAAATTGCTATGCTAAGCTATTCTACTAAAGGGTCAGGTTTTGGTGAAAGTGTTGATAAGGTTGTTGAAGCCACTAAAATTGCTCACGACTTGCGTCCTGACCTTGAAATCGATGGGGAATTGCAATTTGATGCAGCCTTCGTTCCAGAAACTGCAGCTCTGAAAGCTCCTGGAAGTACAGTAGCTGGTCAAGCAAACGTCTTCATCTTCCCAGGTATCGAGGCAGGAAATATTGGCTACAAGATGGCAGAACGTCTTGGTGGTTTTGCGGCTGTAGGGCCTGTTTTGCAAGGCTTGAACAAGCCAGTTAACGACCTCTCTCGTGGATGTAATGCTGATGATGTCTACAAGTTGACCCTTATCACAGCAGCCCAAGCTGTTCATCAATAAGATTTAGTCCTCTTTCCCTTGGGAAGAGGTTTTTTATACTCAATGAAAATCAAAGAGCAAACTAGGAAACTAGCCGCAGGCTGTACTTGAGTACGGCAAGGCGACGTTGACGTGGTTTGAATTTGATTTTCGAAGAGTATTAATACTAGGAAAAGGACAGTTAGAATCTTCTGTGTTATACTAGAGATATGTTAGATTTGAAAGAATACGGTATCGTCATGTGGCCGGAGGAGAAGATTGTTTCTTTCCGTGAGAAACTTCTCGCCTGGTATGATGAAAACAAAAGAGATTTACCCTGGCGTAGAAGTAAAAATCCTTATCATATCTGGGTGTCTGAAATTATGCTCCAGCAAACCAGGGTGGATACAGTTATCCCTTATTACGAAAGATTCTTGGACTGGTTTCCAACAGTGGAAAGTTTGGCAACTGCCCCTGAAGAGCGTTTGTTGAAGGCTTGGGAAGGTTTGGGTTATTATTCTCGAATTCGTAATATGCAGGCTGCGGCTCAGCAGATTATGGCTGACTTTGGTGGTCAATTTCCAAATACCTATGAAGGAATTTCCAGCTTGAAAGGGATTGGTCCTTATACAGCAGGAGCCATTTCCAGTATTGCTTTTAACTTGCCTGAGCCAGCTGTAGATGGTAATGTCATGCGAGTTTTGGCGCGTCTATTTGAAGTCAACCACGATATTGGGATTCCAAGTAATCGTAAAATTTTTCAGGAAATGATGGAAATCTTGATTGACCTAGAAAGGCCTGGTGACTTTAATCAAGCTTTGATGGACTTGGGATCTGATATTGAGGCGCCTGTAAATCCCAGACCAGAAGAAAGCCCAGTTAAGGATTTTAGTGCGGCATATCAGAATGGCACAATGGACCGTTATCCAATCAAGGCTCCCAAGAAAAAGCCAGTTCCTATTTATCTTAAAGCCTTGGTGGTCAAAAATACTCAGGGACAATTTTTACTTGAAAAAAATGAAAGTGAAAAGCTATTGGCAGGTTTTTGGCATTTCCCACTGGTAGAAGTAGATGACTTTTCGCAAGAGGAGCAGTTTGACCTCTTTCATCAGGTTGCGGAAGAAAGTGTAAACTTTGGCCCCAGTCCAGAGGAGAGTTTTCAGCAGGACTATGACTTAGAAGTTGATTGGCTTGATGTTTGTTTTGAGACTGTCAAGCATATCTTTAGCCATCGCAAGTGGCATGTTCAAATTGTAGCAGGTAAAGTGAGTGACTTCCATGATTTTTCAGATAGGGAAGTTCGCTGGCTTTCACCAGAAGAGTTTAAGGATGTTCCACTTGCCAAACCCCAACAAAAAATCTGGCAGGCTTATGCAAAAGCCAACTTAGGCAGTAGCAAAGACTAGCTATTGTGTCTTCTTTTTATTTTTTGGTATAATAGTAGAGAAAAAGGTGAACAAATGAAAAAAATATTAATTGTAGATGATGAAAAACCAATCTCGGATATTATCAAGTTTAATATGACCAAGGAAGGTTACGAGGTTGTAACTGCTTTTAATGGTCGTGAAGCGCTAGAGCAATATGAAGCAGAGCAACCAGATATTATTATTCTGGATTTGATGCTTCCAGAAATTGATGGTTTAGAAGTTGCTAAGACTATTCGCAAGACTAGTAGTGTACCTATTATCATGCTTTCAGCTAAAGACAGTGAATTTGATAAGGTTATCGGTTTAGAGCTTGGTGCAGATGACTATGTAACCAAACCCTTCTCAAATCGTGAGTTGCAGGCGCGTGTTAAAGCTCTCCTTCGTCGCACGGACTTGGCTTCTGTAGATAATCAAGAGTCAGATGAAAAGAAAACCCAACCCTTGCAAATTGGGGACTTGGAGATTGTGCCAGATGCTTATGTAGCTAAAAAATACGGTGAAGAACTAGACTTAACCCACCGTGAATTTGAGCTTTTGTATCACTTGGCTTCTCATATTGGTCAAGTGATTACCCGTGAACACTTGCTTGAAACGGTCTGGGGTTATGATTATTTCGGAGATGTTCGAACTGTTGACGTAACTATCAGACGTTTGCGTGAGAAGATTGAAGATACACCAAGTCGTCCAGAGTATATCCTAACACGTCGCGGTGTTGGTTATTATATGAGAAATAATGATTGAATTTATTAGAAAAAATATTCTTACTAGTGATTTTATCTTCATTTTAATTTTATTGGGTTTTATCTTGATTGTTACATTGCTTTTGCTAGAAAATCGGCGAGATAATATTCGGTTGAAGCAAATTAATCAAAAGGTGAAAGACCTGATTGCAGGAGACTATTCTCAGGTATTGGATATGCAGGGAAGCTCTGAAATCACTAATATTACCAATAATCTCAATGATTTATCAGAAGTAATCCGTTTGACTCAAGAAAATCTGGAACAAGAGAGTAAACGATTACATAGTATCCTCTCTTATATGACGGACGGAGTCCTTGCGACCAATCGTCGTGGCAAGATTACCATGATTAATGACATGGCTAAGAAACAGTTAGGTGTTCAGAAAGAAGATGTTCTAAACAAAAGTATCCTAGAATTGCTTGAGATTGAAGATGAGTATGAACTTCGTGATTTGATTACCCAAGTTCCTGAGCTTATGATTGATTCTCAGGATGCCAATGGTGAATATCTGAGCCTTCGTGTACGTTTTGCCTTGGTTCGTCGAGAGTCTGGCTTTATCTCAGGTTTGGTTGCAGTTTTGCATGATACGACGGAGCAGGAGAAGGAAGAACGGGAACGGAGGCTCTTTGTTTCCAACGTTAGTCATGAGCTACGGACGCCTCTGACCAGCGTAAAATCCTATCTTGAAGCCTTGGATGAGGGTGCCTTGTCAGAACCTGTCGCTCCAGACTTTATCAAGGTGTCTCTAGACGAAACAAACCGTATGATGCGGATGGTGACGGATCTTCTCCATCTTTCACGTATTGATAATGCAACCAGTCATCTAGATGTGGAACTGATTAACTTTACAGCTTTTATTACTTTTATTCTTAACCGTTTTGATAAGATGAGGGGATCAGATGAAGAGAAGAAATACGAATTGGTTAGAGATTATCCGATTACGTCTGTCTGGATTGAAATTGATACAGACAAAATGACGCAGGTGATTGATAATATTCTTAACAATGCCATTAAGTATTCACCAGATGGTGGGAAAATCACAGTGACCATGAAGACAACTGATGATCAGATGATTTTATCTATCTCAGACCAAGGTTTGGGTATTCCTAAGCAGGATTTACCACGTATTTTTGACCGTTTTTATCGTGTTGATCGTGCCAGAAGTCGTGCCCAAGGTGGTACAGGCCTAGGACTGTCTATTGCTAAAGAAATTATCAAACAACATAAGGGCTTTATTTGGGCTAAGAGTGAATACGGTAAGGGATCAACCTTCACTATTGTGCTCCCTTATGATAAGGATGCAGTGAAAGAAGAAGTATGGGAGGACGAAGTAGAAGACTAGAATGAGTGAAACAGGCTTTAAATACAGTATTTTAGCGTCGGGTTCCAGTGGAAATTCCTTTTATCTGGAAACCTCCAAAAAGAAACTTTTAGTGGATGCGGGCTTGTCAGGAAAGAAAATTACCAGCCTACTTGCTGAAATAAATCGCAAACCAGAAGACTTGGATGCTATCTTGATTACCCATGAGCATTCAGACCATATCCATGGAGTCGGTGTGTTGGCTCGCAAGTATGGTATGGATTTGTATGCTAATGAAAAGACCTGGCAGGCTATGGAAAATAGCAAGTATCTTGGCAAGGTGGATTCATCTCAGAAGCATATTTTTGAAATGGGCAAAACCAAAACATTTGGAGATATTGATATTGAGAGTTTTGGTGTTAGCCACGATGCGGTTGCACCTCAGTTCTATCGCTTTATGAAGGATGATAAGAGTTTTGTCATGCTGACTGATACAGGTTATGTGAGTGACCGTATGGCAGGGATTGTCGAGAATGCAGATGGCTATCTTATCGAGTCCAACCATGATGTAGAGATTTTGCGAGCAGGTTCTTACGCTTGGCGACTCAAACAACGAATCCTATCGGATCTGGGTCACCTTTCTAACGAGGACGGTGCTGAAGCTATGATTCGGACACTTGGGAATCGCACTAAGAAAATCTACCTTGGACATTTATCTAAGGAAAATAATATCAAGGAACTGGCTCACATGACCATGGTCAATCAGCTGGCACAGGCTGATCTAGGTGTAGGAGTAGACTTTAAGGTATATGATACCTCACCAGATACCGCAACACCATTGACAGATATATAAAAAAGAAGGCGAGGGCCTTCTTTTTTATTTATCTAGTAGCGATTTGGTGTGGTATAATGTTTAAAAATGTTATAGGAGAAATGATGTGAAAAGAAAATGGTTATTTAAGGATTACTATGACACAACGATTATCATCCTTGCGTTGATATCTGTTGTTCTAGTCTTGCTTGGATTTGCTGAAATGATTGATTTAGACAGTCCTTCATACAGTATTATTGACTTACTACTTTGGTTTGTGTTTGTGGTAGATTATGGTTGGCGGTTCTTTTTAAGTAAAGGGAAATGGCGATTCATAATTGAAAATATTTTTGATCTGCTAGCTATCCTTCCTTTAAATGCTATTTTTACAGTATTTCGATTAGGGCGTATCTTCCGCTTAGCAAGACTGACAAAATTATTGAAACTGACTCGTTTACTTAGAATAATTGGACTTACAGGTAAATTAAAAAGAAAAATTAGTAAATTCTTACGGACAAATGGCCTGATTTATATATTTTATGTTAATATCTTTGTTGTTCTAGTAGGAAGTTCAATTTTATCTGTAGTTGAAGAAAAATCTTTTTCAGAAAGTCTTTGGTGGGCTCTTGTGACTGTAACGACAGTTGGTTATGGGGATATTGTTCCGACTTCGATCTTTGGTAAATGGTTAGCTGTTTTATTAATGCTTGTTGGTATTGGAACAATAGGAATGTTAACGAGTGCCTTGACGAACTTTTTTGTAAAAGATAATCCAGATGAACAGATAAAACTTGATAAACTCCAAGATGAATTGTCTAGTCAGAGAATACTACTTGAGAAGCAATCTGAGAAGATAGAAGAACTACATAGAATGATACAAGATTTGCTTGAAAAAACGCAATTTTGACCATTTAAAAACCACTCGATGAGTGGCTTTTTTACAATCCTGCAAATTCTTTGATTTCTTGTGCTGACATTGAAGAGTCGCAACGGACATTGATTTGTCCATCTGCAATGTGAACGAAGCCTGGTACAGTTGGAATTCCATAGCGTGAGCGGAATGCTTGCAACTCATTGAGTTGGCTTGGTTCTTCACTGTTGATGAAGTAGATGTGAGCTTTGGTTTCAGCTACGACACCTGCCAAGGTACCAGCAAATTTACGGCAGTAAGGGCAAGTTTTGCGACCGATAAAGAAGGTTGCAGTTTCTTTTTTATCAAGAGCTTCTTGTGCACGCGCAACTGTAGTGACTTCAAGGTCTTTGATGTTATCTAAAAATTGTTCCATGAGATTACCTCGCTTTCATTGATAAGTCTAGTATGCCATAAAGTTTCTAAAATTGCTTAGATTTGATACGAAAAAAAGATGAGATTGGTTTGTCTCATCTTTTATAGTGTTTTATTTTACAAAAGCATTGATTTCTGCTTCGATATTATCAATTTTAGCTTGTGATTCTTCGTTGGTTTCACCTACAACTGCAATGTAGAACTTGATTTTTGGTTCTGTCCCTGAAGGGCGAACGGCAATCCATGAACCGTCAGCAAGTGTGTATTTCAACACATCACTTGGAGGAGTTGTCAAGTTTGTAACAGTACCGTCAGCAGCAGTAGCTGTTTGAGCTTTGAAGTCTTCTACGACCGTAATAGCTGTTGCGTTCCATTCTTTTGGAGCATTGTTACGGAATTTAGCCATAATCGTTTTGATTTGTTCTGCACCATCGACACCTGAAAGGGTAACAGAGATAGTTTTTTCTGCGTAGTAGCCGTACTCTTTGTAGATTTCTTCGATGCCGTCAGCAAGAGTCAAACCACGTGAACGATAGTAAGCAGCAAGTTCAGCAACGACAAGAACAGCTTGGATAGCATCTTTATCACGTACGAATGGTTTTATCAAGTAACCGAAGCTTTCTTCAAATCCCATCATGTAAGTGTGATTGTGTTTTTCTTCGAATTCTTGGATTTTTTCAGCGATAAATTTGAAACCTGTCAAGACGTTGAACATAGTTGCGCCGTAACTTTCAGCAATCTTCGTTACCAAGTCAGTTGATACGATAGATTTGCAAAGAGCCGCGTTTTCTGGAAGAGTTCCAGCGTTTTTGTGGGCTTCCAAGATGTATTTAGCCATGATAGCACCGATTTGGTTACCTGAAAGGTTGAGGTAGCTACCATCTTTTTGAAGAACTTCAACACCAACACGGTCAGCATCAGGGTCAGTTGCCACAAGAACATCTGCACCAACTTGACGACCAAGTTCTTCAGCAAGGGCAAAGGCTGCTTGGCTTTCTGGGTTTGGAGATTTTACAGTTGAGAAGTCTGGGTCAGCAGTTGCTTGTGCTTCAACGACTTGAACAGAGTCAAATCCTGCTTGAGCAAGAGCACGACGAGCTAACATTTCACCAGTACCATGAAGTGGTGTGTAGACAATCTTCATGTCTTTACCAAATTCTTCAATCAAGGCTGGGTTGATGTTTACGTCTTTGACTTCTTTGAGGTATTCTACGTCAACAGCTTCGCCGATAACTTCAATCAAGCCAGAAGCTTTTTCAGTTTCCACATCAGCAACTTCAACTGCAAATGGGTTTTCGATTGCACGGATATAAGTAGTCAAAGCGTCTGCGTCGTGTGGAGGCATTTGTCCACCGTCTTCACCGTAAACTTTGTAACCGTTAAATGGAGCAGGGTTGTGGCTGGCTGTGACCATGATACCTGCGAAACAGTTGAGGTGACGAACTGCAAATGAGAGTTCTGGAGTTGGACGAAGGCTTTCAAATACGTAAGATTTGATGCCGTGTTTAGCAAGAACTGCCGCAGATTCAAAGGCAAACTCAGGTGAGAAGTGACGGCTATCGTAGGCAATTGCCACACCACGTTCTTTTTCATTTCCACCTTTTGACTCAATCAAACGAGCCAATCCTTCAGTAGCTTGGCGAACAACGTAGATGTTGATGCGGTTTGTACCAGCACCAATCAGGCCACGCATACCTGCAGTACCAAATTCAAGGTTTGTATAGAAGGCATCTTCCTTCGTTTTTTCATCCATATTTTTCAAATCTTGACGAAGGTAGTCAGGAAGCTCCGCAAAATCAACCCATTTCTGGTAATTTTCTTGGTAAGACATTGAAATTCTCCTTTTTGTAAATTGTTTTAACCGTTCACATTATAGCACTTTTTAGCGTTTTAGTAAAACGTTAGCATGAGAGTCACTACTTTAATAAATCATTTTCCTCACGATATCTATCAGATTTAGTTTTCTGGTTTTCTATTGTATAAGCATAGGAAATAGATTTTAAAAAAAACATTTAGTGATTAGTTAGGCATTTATAATTTGTTCCACCAATTTTAGAAAGAATTCTATAATTTTTAGATTTTTTTAAACATTCGGTTTTCTGTTTTGAATATTATTATACCTATGGTATAATATCAGTAATAATAAAAGGAGACATTCTATTATGAAAAAAATTCTTAAGCATTCTGCTTTATTGTTATCAGCTTTAGCACTTGTTGCTTGTGGAACTTCGAAAAAAGCCAGCGACAACGGTACTGCATCAAATTCTAACTTTGAAATATCTGTTAAAGATGGAATGTTTGTATTGCCTAAGGATGAAAATTCATCTTCAAACTATCTTGCACTTCAAGTAGAAATCAAAAACAATCGTGACAAACAGTTCAGTTTCACTAGCCGCGATATCACTCTTTACAATGAAAAAGATGAAAAAGTAGAACCAATTCAAATGTATGATAGTGACAGTAAAACTAAATTCATGGATTATGGGGATAGTATTTCTAAAGGAAAAAGTGTAGCTGGCTATGTTGTCTATGAAGTTGATAAAAATGCTAAATATGAGCTTCATTTTGCACCTAGCTTCTATGAAGATATCAAAGAAAAATCTAATAAGAATAATGACGTAGCTATCAAAGTTGATCCAAGTAAGTACGAAGATCATATTGATGAAGCTAAAGAAGTAATGAAAAAGTATGTTGATGCGGTCTACCTTGATGGGGAAAGCTCAGGTGGTGGGAAAAAACTAAGCACTACTGACAATAAGGCTAAAGTTGTTCCCCTTGCAGATGATAAAAAATCATCTGATGGTGGAGCTGAATTCACTAATGATGTTAAGGCTGATAGGGAAGAATTCATTAAGAAATTTACAGAATCATTCGGAAAAAGTTTTTATAACTACAAACCTTCAGATTCAGAACTCCGCACCTTTGCTGAAGGATATATCAAAGCTAATGCTAAACGAGCAAAGGTAGAATACAAAGTAAAAACTTATTTGCCTGACTATGCAGTTATCTATGTAAGACCAGAAACAATTGACTTGGATAACTTAAATGTTTATGAACTAAGCCGTAAATTCTACGAAGAAAATAAAGGAAAATATGGTAACTATTCAGAAGCTATGAAAGCTGGTGAGAAGTATATTCTAGAAAATGCTCCAAGCCAATTTGAGTCTACTCCTCTAGATACTAGTGATAGTATGAGAAAAGAGGGGTATGAAATTAAAATGAGTAAAAAAGATGGGAAATGGACCATTGACACTTCTTCTAAGAACTATGATTTAAACGATATGGCTCGCACATTCCGTGGAGGGGTTGGTTATTAATATTAAAAGTTCGAGTTTTAAACTTGAACTTTTTTATTGCATTTGTATAAAATAGAAAAAGATAGTAAAATAGGTTTATGATTATTTTACAAGCTAATAAAATTGAACGTTCTTTTGCAGGAGAGGTTCTTTTTGATAATATCAACCTGCAGGTTGATGAACGAGACAGGATTGCTCTTGTTGGGAAAAATGGAGCAGGTAAGTCTACTCTTTTGAAGATTTTAGTTGGAGAAGAGGAGCCAACTAGTGGAGAAATCAATAAGAAAAAAGAAATTTCTCTGTCTTACCTAGCCCAAGATAGCCGTTTTGAGTCTGAAAATACCATCTACGATGAGATGCTTCATGTCTTTGATGACTTACGTCGGACAGAGCAACAACTTCGTCAGATGGAGTTGGAGATGGGTGAAAAGTCTGGTGAGGATTTGGATAAACTGATGTCAGATTATGACCGCTTATCTGAGAATTTTCGTCAAGCAGGTGGCTTTACCTATGAAGCTGATATTCGAGCGATTTTGAATGGATTCAAGTTTGACGAGTCTATGTGGCAGATGAAAATTGCTGAGCTTTCGGGTGGTCAAAATACTCGTTTGGCGCTGGCCAAAATGCTTCTTGAAAAGCCCAATCTCTTGGTATTGGACGAGCCAACCAACCACTTGGATATTGAAACCATCGCCTGGCTAGAGAATTACTTGGTAAATTATAGCGGTGCCCTTATTATTGTCAGCCATGACCGTTATTTCTTGGATAAGGTTGCGACAATTACGTTGGATTTGACCAAGCATTCTTTGGATCGCTATGTGGGTAATTACTCTCGTTTTGTCGAGTTGAAAGAACAAAAACTAGCTACTGAGGCAAAAAACTATGAAAAGCAACAGAAGGAAATCGCGGCTCTAGAAGACTTTGTCAATCGCAATTTAGTCCGTGCTTCGACGACCAAACGTGCCCAATCTCGTCGTAAACAACTGGAAAAAATGGAGCGTTTAGACAAGCCTGAAGCTGGCAAGAAATCAGCCAATATGACCTTCCAGTCTGAAAAAACGTCGGGTAATGTTGTATTGACTGTTGAAAATGTGGCTATTGGCTATGATGGGGAAATATTGTCAGAGCCTATCAACCTAGACCTCCGTAAAATGAATGCTGTTGCCATCGTTGGTCCAAATGGAATCGGTAAGTCAACCTTTATCAAGTCTATTGTGGACCAGATTCCTTTTATCAAAGGTGAAAAGCGCTTTGGTGCCAATGTTGAGGTGGGTTACTATGACCAAACCCAAAGTAAGCTGACACCAAGTAATACTGTATTAGATGAGCTCTGGAATGATTTTAAACTGACACCAGAAGTTGAAATCCGTAACCGTCTAGGTGCCTTCCTTTTCTCTGGTGATGATGTTAAAAAATCAGTCGGCATGCTGTCAGGTGGCGAGAAAGCTCGTTTGCTTTTGGCTAAATTGTCTATGGAAAACAATAACTTCTTGATTCTGGATGAGCCAACCAACCACTTGGATATTGATAGCAAGGAAGTGCTAGAAAATGCCTTGATTGACTTTGATGGAACTCTTCTATTCGTTAGCCACGACCGTTACTTTATCAATCGTGTGGCAACTCATGTACTGGAATTGTCAGAGAATGGCTCGACTCTTTACCTGGGAGATTACGACTACTATGTTGAGAAGAAATCAGAAGTAGAAATGATTCAGGCTGAGGAAGCTTCAACTAGCAATCAAGCAAAAGAATCAAGTTCAGTTAATGACTATCAAGCTCAGAAAGAAAGTCAAAAAGAAGTTCGCAAACTCATGCGACAAATCGAAAGTCTAGAAGCTGAAATTGAAGAGTTAGAAAGTCAAAGCCAAGATATTTCTGAACAAATGTTGGAAACAAACGATGCCGACAAACTGATGGAATTACAGGCTGAGCTGGACAAAATCAGCCACCGTCAGGAAGAAGCTATGCTTGAATGGGAAGAATTATCAGAGCAGGTGTAAAGATGGAACATCTTGGAAAAGTATTTCGTGAATTTCGGACAAGTGGAAATTATTCTTTAAAGGAGGCGGCAGGCGAGTCTTGTTCAACTTCTCAGTTATCTCGCTTTGAGCTTGGGGAGTCTGACCTAGCAGTCTCACGTTTCTTTGAGATTTTGGATAACATTCATGTAACAATCGAAAATTTCATGGACAAGGCTAGGGATTTCCATAATCATGAACATGTTTCTATGATGGCACAAATTATCCCGCTTTACTACTCAAATGATATTGCAGGTTTTCAAAAGCTGCAAAAGGAACAACTTGAAAAGGCTAAGAGTTCGACAAATCCCCTTTATTTTGATCTGAACTGGATTTTGCTGCAAGGTCTGATTTGTCAAAGAGATGCGACTTATGATATGAAGCAGGATGATTTGGATAAGGTAGCAGATTATCTCTTCAAAACAGAAGAATGGACCATGTATGAGTTGATTCTTTTCGGGAACCTCTATAGTTTTTACGATGTGGACTATGTCACTCGGATTGGTAGAGAAGTGATGGAGAGGGAGGAATTTTACCTAGAGATTGGTCGCCATAAGAGATTAGTGTTGATTTTGGCCCTCAATTGTTACCAGCATTGTTTAGAGCATCTTTCTTTTGACAATGCAAGCTATTTTGAGACTTATACAGAGAAGATTATTGGTAAAGGGATCAAACTGTATGAGCGTAATATTTTCCATTATCTAAAAGGCTTTTCCTTGTACCAAAAAGGACAGTGTAAAGAAGGGTGTAAGCAGATGCAAGAAGCCATGCATATTTTTGACCTACTAGGTCTTCCAGAGCAAGTAGCCTACTATCAGGAACACTACGAGAAATTTGTCAAAGATTAATTTTCCCAAATATGGGAAAAATGAGAAACTCCTCCAAATTTTGATACAATAGTTTCAAAATTTGAGAGGAGTTTTTATGAATCGATACGCAGTACAGTTGATTAGTCGAGGAGCTATAAACAAGATAGGAAATATGCTCTATGATTATGGAAATAGTGTTTGGTTGGCGTCCATGGGGACTATCGGTCAGACTGTTTTGGGAATGTATCAGATTTCTGAACTCGTCACATCTATTCTCGTCAACCCCTTTGGCGGAGTCATTTCAGACCGTTTTTCTCGTCGTAAGATTTTAATGGCGACGGATCTTGTTTGTGGGATTCTTTGTCTGGCTATTTCTTTTATAAGAAATGACAGCTGGATGATTGGGGCTTTGATTTTTGCCAACATTGTTCAGGCGATTGCTTTTGCCTTTTCTCGTACAGCCAATAAAGCCATTATAACTGAGGTTGTTGAAAAAGATGAGATTGTGATCTATAATTCTCGCTTAGAGCTGGTTTTGCAGGTTGTAGGTGTTAGCTCTCCTGTTCTTTCCTTCCTTGTTTTACAATTTGCAAGTCTCCATATGACGCTACTGCTAGACTCGCTGACTTTTTTCATTGCTCTTGTTCTAGTGGCTTTCCTTCCAAAAGAGGAAGCAAAAGTTCAAGAGAAAAAGGCTTTTACTGGGAGAGATATTTTTGTAGATATCAAGGATGGGTTACACTATATCTGGCATCAGCAAGAAATTTTTTTCCTTTTGCTGGTAGCTTCCAGCGTTAATTTCTTTTTTGCGGCTTTTGAGTTTTTGCTTCCTTTTTCAAATAAACTATATGGAGTAGAAGGAGCTTATGCGACTATCTTAACCATGGGTGCGATTGGTTCAATTATAGGAGCACTGATAGCAAATAAATTTAAATCAAGCATGAATACACTTTTGTTCTTATTGATTTTAACAGGAGTAGGAGTTTTCATGATGGGTTTGCCACTGCCCAATATTTTAACCTTTTCTGGAAACCTGATTTGTGAACTCTTTATGACGATTTTTAATATTCACTTTTTTACTCAAGTACAAACCAAGGTTGAGAGCGAATTTCTTGGGAGAGTACTGAGTACAATTTTTACATTAGCTATTCTATTTATGCCTATTGCAAAAGGATTTATGACAGTCCTGCCAAGTGTACATCTCTCTTCTTTCCTGATAATTGGAAGTGGTGTTATCATCTTGTCTTGTATATCGTTTATTTATGTTCGAACTCATTTTGAAAAATTGATATAAGGCTGCTTGAGTTTTAAAAATAATTTCAAACTAAGTGTTTTTTCTGCCCTTCTCCATTGTGAGGAGGGCTTAATTTATGGTAAAATGGTTTTATGAATAAAAGAATGAATGAGTTGGTCGCCTTGCTCAATCACTATGCGACTGAGTACTATACCAGCGACAATCCGTCGGTTTCAGACAGTGAGTATGACCGCCTTTACCGTGAGTTGGTCGAGTTGGAGTCTGCCTATCCAGATCAAGTGTTAGCAGACAGTCCGACCCATCGTGTTGGTGGCAAAGTCTTAGATGGTTTTGAAAAATACAGTCATCAGTATCCTCTTTATAGTTTGCAGGATGCTTTTTCACGTGAGGAGCTTGAAGCTTTTGACGCGCGTGTTCGTAAGGAAGTGGCTCATCCAACCTATATTTGTGAGCTGAAAATCGATGGCTTGTCTATCTCACTGAATTATGAAAAGGGGATTTTCGTTGCTGGGGCAACGCGTGGAGATGGTTCTGTTGGGGAGAATATCACGGAAAACCTTAAGCGTGTTAAGGACATTCCTTTGACCTTGCCAGAAGAACTAGATATCACAGTTCGTGGGGAATGTTACATGCCACGCGCTTCTTTTGACCAGGTTAACCAAGCTCGCCAAGAAAATGGAGAGCCTGAATTTGCCAATCCTCGTAATGCGGCAGCAGGCACCCTGCGACAGTTGGATACAGCAGTAGTTGCCAAGCGCAATCTTGCGACTTTCCTCTATCAAGAAGCCAGCCCGTCAACTCGTGATAGTCAAGAAAAAGTTTTGACGCACCTTGAACAACTAGGTTTTGTGGTCAATCCTAAGCGGATTTTGGCTGAAAATATAGATGAAATCTGGAATTTTATCCAAGAAGTAGGAGAGGAACGAGACAGTCTTCCCTATGATATCGATGGGGTGGTGATCAAGGTAAACGACCTAGCAAGTCAAGAAGAACTCGGTTTTACCGTTAAGGCTCCAAAGTGGGCAGTGGCCTACAAGTTCCCAGCTGAAGAAAAAGAAGCTCAACTCTTATCAGTTGATTGGACAGTTGGCCGTACGGGTGTTGTAACCCCAACTGCAAATCTAACACCAGTTCAGCTTGCTGGTACGACTGTTAGTCGTGCGACCCTGCACAATGTAGATTATATTGCTGAAAAAGATATCCGCAAAGACGATACGGTCATCGTCTATAAGGCTGGGGATATCATCCCTGCTGTTTTACGAGTGGTAGAGTCCAAACGGGTTTCTGAAGAGAAACTGGATATCCCTACAAACTGTCCAAGTTGTAACTCTGACTTGTTGCACTTTGAAGATGAAGTGGCCCTCCGTTGTATCAATCCGCGTTGTCCTGCCCAAATCATGGAAGGTTTGATTCATTTTGCTTCTCGTGATGCCATGAATATTACAGGCCTTGGTCCATCTATTGTTGAGAAACTCTTTGCTGCTAATCTAGTCAAGGATGTGGCAGATATTTACCGTTTGAAAGAAGACGATTTCCTCCTTTTAGAGGGGGTTAAGGAAAAGTCCGCTGCTAAACTGTATCAAGCCATTCAAGCATCTAAGGAAAATTCTGCCGAGAAACTCTTGTTTGGTTTGGGAATTCGTCATGTCGGAAGCAAGGCCAGTCAGTTGTTACTTCAACATTTTCATTCAATCGAAAATCTGGCGCAGGCAGATCCAGAGGAAGTGGCTAGTATTGAAAGTCTGGGTGGTGTGATTGCCAAGAGTCTTCAGACTTACTTTGCTACAGAAGGATCGAAGATTCTCTTAGACGAGTTGAAAGAAGCTGGGGTCAATCTGGATTATAAAGGTCAGACAGTAGTTGCGAATGCGGCCTTGTCAGGCTTGACCGTTGTATTGACTGGAAAATTGGAACGGCTCAAGCGCTCAGAAGCTAAAAGTAAACTCGAAAGTCTGGGTGCCAAAGTGACAGGTAGTGTTTCTAAAAAGACCGACCTCGTCGTGGCAGGTGCAGATGCTGGAAGCAAACTTCAAAAAGCACAAGAACTTGGTATCGAGGTTCGAGGTGAAGCTTGGCTAGAAAGTTTGTAATGATTGTTTAAAAACAGAGTTTAGATAATATGCTTATGTTTTTTAATCGGGACAAAATTGGTATAGAATTTATTAGTGAAATAGAAACAAATTAAGAAGTAAAAAGGAAAATTAAAAAATGTATAACTACCCTATGCGTATTCATTACCATCGCAAGAATGGAGAATACGACACCTGCTCTTTTGTAAAAAGTCAAGACCAGCGAATTGATTTGCTGACCTACAAAGAAGATTATTTTGGCGCTTTATTTAGTTTTGAACACCCAAGTGTTCATGCATTAGAAAGCTTGAATTTTGTGGTTCATACAGGTCAAACCAGTAAAGAATATGCTATCCGTTTTAATCATTATCCTCTTTTAACAGAAGTCTGGATTTTGGAAGGGGATGATAGAATTTATTATTCTGAAAATCCTGCTATTGCCAGTCCTTTCTATAAGAATCAAAATCCTTTTGCCTTTGACAAGGCCATTAATAGTGCTAGTTTTGACCACCATTGGGGTTACCAAGGTGAATTGGGGTGCCGTGTAGAGGATAATCAAGCTCATTTTGCTCTCTGGGCTCCAACAGCGACAGAAGTGCAGGTAGTTGTTTATGAATCTGCCGCTAACAATGCTCCTGTTTGGAAGACTTTTGAGATGGAAAGAGGCAATAGCTACTCTTATAACCATAAAGACAATACAATCGGTGTCTGGAGTTTGGATGTTGATGAAGATTTGACTGGTAAGGCTTATCAGTATCAAGTCCAATTCCCTCATCACCAGACACTGACACGTGACCCTTACACAATCGCGACCAGTCCTGATGGCAAACGTTCAGCTATCCTGAGTCATGCAGAAAAGCAAGTTGAAAGCTTCGAGGTCAAGCACGGTTCTGAGGCTCCTTGGCGTTTGGAAAATCCATGTAAGGCAGTTATTTGTGAAATGCACATTCGAGATTTGACCAAATCTCCGACCTCAGGTGTGGATGAACATCTTCGAGGAACTTTCTTGGGTGCTGCTCAGACTGGAACAGTTAACCAGTTTGGTCAGTCAACCGCTTTTGATTACATCAAGAAGATAGGCTACAATTATGTTCAGTTGCAACCAATTGCAGACCGTCATAAAGAATATGATGAGGATGGGAATGTGACCTACAACTGGGGTTATGATCCACAAAACTATAACGCACCAGAAACGAGCCTTTCAACAAATCCAGAGGATCCTGCTCAGGTTATTCGTGATTTGAAGACCATGGTTCAAGTCTATCACGATGCTGGTATTGGTGTCATTATGGATGTGGTATATAACCATACCTTCTCAGTTGTTGATGCACCTTTCCAAACAACTGTCCCTGATTACTATTATCGTATGAATCCAGACGGTACCTTCCAGAATGGAACGGGTGTTGGAAATGAAACAGCCAGCGAACATGAAATGTTCCGCAAGTATATGATTGATTCCCTCTTATACTGGGTGCAGGAATACAATATTGACGGCTTCCGTTTTGACTTGATGGGGATTCATGATGTCAAGACCATGCAGATGATTCGTCAAAGTTTGGACGAAATTGATCCTAACATTATCCTTTATGGAGAAGGTTGGGATATGGGAACAGGTCTTGCACCTTATGATAAGGCTAAGAAAGACAATGCCTACCAGATGCCAAATATTGGTTTCTTTAATGACAATCAGCGCGATGCTGTCAAAGGTGGAGAAGTTTATGGTGCTATCAAGTCAGGTTTTGTCAGCGGTGCTGCTACGGAGCCAATTCTAGCCAAAGCAATCCTAGGCAGTCGTGAATTAGGAACCTATACACATCCAAATCAAGTACTTAATTATGTGGAAGCCCATGACAATTACAACCTTCACGATTTGTTGGCAACCCTTCATCCAGACCAAAATTCAGAACAAATCATGCGTAAGGTTGAAACTGCCACAGCCATGAATCTGCTCATGCAAGGGATGGCCTTTATGGAAATTGGTCAAGAATTTGGTCGTACCAAACTGGTTGCGACTGGTGAAAATGGTGAGTTGACACATGATGATAGAGAGCGTGCTATGAATAGCTATAATGCTCCTGACAGCGTGAATCAAGTGAATTGGGATTTGATTAATGAGCGTCAAGACAGTATTGACTTTATCCGTCATATGATTCGATTGAAGACAGAAACCAGTGCCTTTTCTTATCCTACTTATGATGACATTTACCATCATGTCTTTGTTCATTCAGCCCGCGAACATAGCGGTTGGATTGTCTATGAGATTCATGGGGAAGAACACCTATTGGTTGTCTTTAATGCTAAAGGGCAAGACTTCCAGTTTGAAAATGCTGGAAATCTAGAACTGTTGTTGACCAATAGCCATTTAAGTGATAAAGACAAGGTTGGTGGCGTCAGTGCCAGCGTCTTTAAAGTTTTGTAGAATAGATTTACAATTTAAATTCATTTGTGGTGCTTTATCTGTTAATAAAATCAGGAGATTCGTTTCCTGATTTATTTTTTTTACTTAAAATTATATTTTTGTTAGCTAAATAACGAACTTTATGATAGTATTATAAAAAAACAATTCGTTTTCAAAGTGTTTCTGAAAATTTCTTGATTTACAAGTGAACACATCAGTGAATTTGTTGAAGACTTTCAAAAGATTTTTTTGCAAATTCCGTAATTTACTTGAATCTTCCCTAAAAAGGTAGTATAATAAATCTATGGAAAACGCTTACAGAAATAGGAGGGTGTATGGATAAGAATAATGCTTTAGAAACCTTTATGACAGGTGAAAATTTTCACCTCCAGCACTATCTGGGAGCTCATAGGGAAGAAAAAAATGGAGAGTATGGCTATACTTTTCGTGTGTGGGCGCCTAATGCTCAGGCTGTTCACTTGGTAGGGGATTTCACCAATTGGGTTGAAAATCAAATTCCGATGGAACGGAATGAATTTGGAGTCTGGGAAGTCTTTACCAGTCTTGCTCAAGAAGGCCAAATTTATAAGTACCATATCACGCGTGCAAATGGTCATCAACTGATGAAGATTGACCCTTTGGCTGTTCGATATGAGGCACGACCTGGTACTGGGGCTATTTTAACAGATATTCCAGAAAAGAAATGGAAGGATGGCCTCTGGCTAGCCCGTAGAAAACGCTTGAGCTTTGAAGAGCGTCCTGTTAATATTTACGAGGCTCATGCTGGCTCTTGGAAGAGAAATCCTGATGGCAGCCCCTATAGTTTTGCTCAATTGAAAGATGAACTCATTCCTTACTTGGTTGAGATGAATTATACTCACATTGAGTTTATGCCCCTGATGTCTCACCCACTAGGTTTGAGTTGGGGCTATCAGCTTATGGGTTACTTTGCTCTAGAGCATGCCTATGGTCGTCCTGAAGAATTTCAAGATTTTGTTGAGGAATGTCACTTAAACAATATAGGTGTTATTGTAGACTGGGTACCTGGTCACTTTACTATCAATGATGATGCCTTGGCCTATTATGATGGAACACCGACTTTTGAATACCAAGACCATAATAAGGCTCATAACTACGGTTGGGGAGCACTTAATTTTGACCTTGGAAAGAATGAAGTCCAGTCTTTCCTGATCTCTAGTATTAAGTTCTGGATTGATTTTTATCATTTAGATGGTATTCGCGTAGATGCCGTTAGCAACATGCTCTATCTTGACTACGATGATGCTCCATGGACACCTAATAAAGATGGTGGCAATCTCAACTATGAAGGTTATTATTTCCTTCAACGCTTGAATGATGTGATTAAACTAGTTCATCCTGATGTGATGATGATAGCGGAGGAAAGTTCATCAGCTACTCAGATTACTGACACTAAGGATTCAGATGGTCTTGGCTTCGACTACAAATGGAATATGGGTTGGATGAATGACATCCTCCGTTTCTATGAAGAAGATCCGATTTATCGTAAATACGACTTTAACTTGGTGACTTTCAGCTTTATGTATGTCTTCAAAGAGAATTATCTCCTACCATTCTCACACGATGAAGTGGTTCATGGCAAGAAGAGTATGATGCACAAGATGTGGGGAGATCGCTACAATCAATTCGCAGGCTTGCGCAATCTCTACACTTACCAAATTTGTCACCCAGGTAAAAAATTGCTCTTCATGGGTAGTGAATATGGGCAATTCCTAGAATGGAAATCTGAAGAACAGTTGGAATGGTCAAACTTAGAAGATCCAATGAATGCTAAGATGAAGTATTTCACTTCTCAGCTAAATCAGTTTTACAAAGACCACCGCTGTCTGTGGGAAATTGATACCAGCTATGATGGTATTGAAATCATCGATGCGGATAATCGAGACCAGAGTGTTCTTTCCTTCATCCGTAAGGGTAAGAAGGATGATATGTTAGTCTGTATCTTTAATATGGCACCTGTTGAACGAAAAGATTTTACAATCGGACTTCCTGTTGCAGGGATTTACGAAGAAGTCTGGAATACTGAGTTAGAAGAGTGGGGAGGCGTTTGGAAAGAACATAATCAAACTGTGCAAACGCAAGAAGGACTATGGAAAGATTATGAGCAGACCTTGACCTTTACCCTACCGGCTATGGGAGCAAGTGTTTGGAAAATCAAACGTCGCTTGAAACCTACTAAAACCGTCACAAGTAAAAACCAAAAAGGAGTAGAAAATGAAGAATGAAATGTTAGCTTTGATTCTTGCTGGTGGGCAAGGAACTCGTCTCGGTAAACTCACTCAAAGCATTGCAAAACCAGCTGTGCAATTTGGTGGGCGCTACCGTATCATTGACTTTGCTCTTTCAAACTGTGCCAACTCAGGTATCAACAATGTTGGAGTCATTACACAGTACCAACCACTTGCTCTCAACAACCATATTGGGAATGGTTCAAGCTGGGGACTAGATGGTATCAATTCTGGTGTCTCTATTCTTCAACCTTATTCTGCAAGTGAAGGAAATCGTTGGTTTGAGGGGACTAGCCACGCTATTTACCAAAATATTGATTATATCGACAGTGTCAACCCTGAGTATGTCTTAATTCTCTCTGGGGACCACATCTATAAAATGGACTATGATGATATGCTCCAGTCACACAAGGATAATAATGCAAGTTTGACAGTAGCAGTTCTTGATGTTCCTCTTAAGGAAGCTAGCCGTTTTGGTATCATGAATACAGATGCAAACAATCGTATTGTTGAGTTTGAAGAAAAACCAGCTCAACCTAAATCTACCAAAGCTTCTATGGGAATTTACATTTTTGATTGGCAACGTCTGCGCAATATGCTCGTTGCTGCTGAAAAGAGCAATGTCGATATGTCAGACTTCGGTAAAAATGTCATTCCAAATTACCTTGAGTCAGGTGAAAGTGTTTATGCCTACGAATTTAATGGTTACTGGAAAGACGTTGGTACGATTGAGTCTCTTTGGGAAGCAAACATGGAGTACATTTCTCCAGAAAATGCCTTGGATAGCCGTAACCGTCAATGGAAGATTTACTCAAGAAACTTAATTTCACCACCAAACTTCCTTGGGGCAAATGCTCACGTGGAAGATTCCTTGGTTGTTGATGGCTGTTTCGTAGATGGAACTGTTAAACATTCTATCCTTTCAACAGGTGCGCAAGTTCGCGAAGGGGCAGAAGTAGTAGATTCAGTTATCATGAGTGGTGCAATTGTTGGTCAGGGAGCTAAAATCAAACGTGCCATTATTGGTGAAGGTGCAGTTATTTCTGATGGTGTCGAAATTGATGGAACAGAAGAAGTACAAGTTGTAGGATATGATGAAGTAGTGGGGGTAGCAACAGATGAAGATTGATAAATATTCTGCCATTTTAGGAAACACAGTTGGTTTTCATGATATGTCAACATTGACCGACCACCGTCCAGTAGCTAGTTTGCCATTTGGTGGTAAATATCGCTTGATTGACTTCCCGCTTTCAAGTCTTGCTAATGCAGGTGTCCGTAGTATCTTTGGTATTTTCCAACAAGATAATATCAGTTCTGTCTTTGACCATATCCGTTCAGGACGTGAGTGGGGCTTATCAACTCTTCTCAGTCACTATTATCTAGGTATTTACAATACCCGTGTAGAAAGTAGCACAGTTGGAAAAGAATACTACCAACAGCTTCTTACTTATTTGAAACGTTCTGGCTCCAACCAAACAGTTGCCCTCAACTGTGATGTTTTGATTAATATTGATTTGAACCAAGTTTTCCATCTACATAGTACAACAAAAGGGCCTATCACTGTAGTTTATAAAAAACTAGCTAAGAAAGACATTTCAGAAGTAAACGCAATCTTGGAAGTGGATGAAACAGACCATGTTCGTTCTCATAAACTCTTTGATAGCAAGTTACCAGATCAAATCTATAACATGTCTACAGATATCTTTGTCGTTGATACACCTTGGTTGATTGAACGCTTAGAAGAAGAAGCTAAGAAAGAACATCCAGAGAAGTTGCGCTATGTTTTACGGGATTTGGCTGCAAAAGAAGGGGCTTTTGCCTACGAGTACACAGGTTATCTGGCAAATATTCACTCTGTAGAGTCTTATTATCAAGCTAACAAAGATATGCTTGAATCACAAAAATTCTACTCTCTCTTCTCACCAAATCAAAAGATTTATACAAAGGTCAAAAACGAAGAGCCAACTTATTATGCTAATACATCTAAGGTAAGCACTTCTCAGTTTGCATCTGGTAGTATTATTGAAGGTCAAGTGGCTAATTCTGTTTTATCACGTAATATTCATGTCCATAAGGATAGCTTGGTTAAAGATAGCATCTTATTCCCTCGTGTTGTTATTGGAGAAGGTGCTCAGGTAGAATATGCTATCTTGGACAAGGGTGTTGAAGTTGCGGATGGAGTTGTGATCCGTGGAACTGCAGAACATCCAGTCGTCGTTAAGAAAGGTAGCAAAGTAACAGAGGATATTCATTCATGAAAATTTTATTTGTAGCAGCAGAGGGTGCACCCTTTTCAAAAACAGGTGGTTTGGGAGACGTTATTGGCGCTCTTCCCAAATCACTGGTAAAAGCTGGGCACGAAGTTGCAGTGATTTTACCCTACTATGACATGGTAGAGGCTAAATTTGGCAATCAAATTGAAGATGTTCTTCATTTTGAGGTGAGTGTTGGTTGGCGCAGACAGTACTGTGGGATTAAGAAAACCGTCTTGAACGGTGTAACCTTCTACTTTATTGACAACCAATACTATTTCTTCCGAGGCCATGTTTACGGTGATTTTGATGATGGGGAACGCTTCGCTTTCTTCCAACTGGCTGCCATTGAGGCTATGGAAAGGATTGACTTTATTCCTGATCTTCTCCATGTTCATGACTACCATACAGCTATGATTCCTTTCTTGTTGAAGGAAAAATACCGTTGGATTCAAGCCTATGAGGGCATTAAAACAGTTTTAACCATTCATAATTTAGAATTCCAGGGACAATTTTCAGAAGGAATGTTATGGGATTTGTTTGGAGTCGGCTTTGAACGTTACGCTGATGGCACCCTTCGCTGGAACAACTGTCTGAATTGGATGAAGGCAGGTATTCTCTATGCGGACCGTGTTTCAACCGTTTCACCTAGTTATGCTCATGAAATTATGACCAGTCAGTTCGGATGTAACTTGGATCAGATTCTTCGAATGGAGTCTGGTAAGGTATCTGGTATCGTGAATGGGATTGATGCTGACCTGTATAATCCTCAGACGGATGCCCTATTAGATTATCATTTTAATCAGGAAGATTTGTCTGGGAAGGCCCAAAACAAGGCAAAATTGCAAGAGAGAGTAGGCTTGCCAGTTAGAGCTGATGTTCCACTGGTGGGAATTGTTTCTCGTTTGACACGTCAAAAAGGTTTTGATGTGGTGGTCGAAAGTCTGCACCATCTCTTGCAAAATGATGTTCAGATTGTTCTTTTGGGAACTGGCGATCCAGCATTTGAAGGAGCTTTCTCATGGTTTGCTCAAATCTATCCAGACAAGCTATCAGCAAATATCACTTTTGATGTCAAACTAGCTCAAGAAATCTACGCTGCTTGTGACCTCTTCCTCATGCCGAGTCGTTTTGAACCGTGTGGCTTGTCTCAGATGATGGCTATGCGTTACGGAACCTTGCCATTGGTCCATGAAGTTGGTGGCTTGCGAGATACCGTTAAAGCCTTTAATCCAATCGAAGGAAGCGGTACTGGCTTTAGCTTTGACAATCTATCTCCTTACTGGTTGAATTGGACTTTCCAAACAGCATTGGACTTGTATAGAAATCATCCTGACGTTTGGAGAAATCTACAAAAACAAGCTATGGTGTGTGATTTCTCATGGGATACAGCCTGCAAGTCATATCTTGACTTGTACCATAGTTTAGTTAATTAATAGATAAAATCGTATGATGACTTCATACGATTTTTGGGCTGTTTAGAGAGGAGAACTGATGCTTCAAGTAAAAGGCTTGTGTGTTATGGATGTGGATGGAACCTTAATCCTAGAAGAAGTAATTGATTTGTTTGGAAGAGAGGTAGGTCGTGAGGAGGAAATTTCGCTGATTACAAGTCGGGCAATGCGAGGAGAGTTAGACTTTGAAAGAAGTTTACGAGACAGAGTGTCCTTCTTGGAAGGTCTTCCTATTTCGGCCTTTGATAAAGTCTTCAACTCTATTCATCTAACGCCAAATGCCCAGGAATTCATTTCCATTCTCCAAAAGAACGCCATCCTAGTTGGTCTGGTGTCTGGTGGCTTTACACCAATAGTTGAAAAATTAGCAAAATCTCTAGGGATTGCCTATTTCTCTGCAAACCAACTTGAAGTCAAAGGTGGCTTTCTAACAGGGGAATTAGTTGGACAAATTATCAGTCCCGAGGTCAAAAAAGAGACTCTGGAAAAATGGAGAGAGAAACTAAAACTTTCTAAAGAAAGAACGATTGCAATCGGTGACGGGGCCAATGATCTATTTATGTTGAAGTCAGCAGGATTGGGAATCGCCTTTTGTGGCAAAGAAGTACTCAAAAAAGAAATACCGAATCATGTTGACAAGAGGGATTTTTTAGAAGTTCTTCCTTTGATTGACTGTTTAGAGTGAGGGAAAATATGAAGATTGTAATTGCACCAGATTCATTTAAGGAAAGCTTGTCCGCTCAACAAGTAGCTGAAGCAATAAAAAGAGGCTTCCAACAATCGATAGCAGATGTAGAATGTCTCCTCTGTCCTGTTGGTGATGGTGGCGAAGGTACAGTAGATGCTATTCGGCATTCTATTGACCTTGAAGAAAAATGGATCCAAGTGACAGGACCTTTTGGACAAAAAGAAGAAATACGCTATTTTCAAAAAGGGGAACTGGCTCTATTTGAAGTTGCCGACTTGGTTGGCCTTGGAAAAATTCCGATAGAGAAACGAAATCCACTTCAAATCCAAACTCGTGGTATTGGAGAGTTGATTCGCCACCTCATTGCTCAAGGGATTAAAGATATCTATATCGGAGTTGGTGGTACGGCCAGTAATGACGGAGGAATTGGGATCGCTGCTGGATTGGGTTATCAATTTTATGATAAGGATGGAAATGTCTTGCCTGCATGCGGTCAATCCTTACTAAAATTAGCTTCTGTTTCAACAGAAAATTGCTATGAAATTCCTGAAGATGTTCAAATTCGTATTTTAGCAGATGTCGTGAGTCCCTTATGTGGTCCTCAAGGTGCGACTTACACTTTTGGCAAACAAAAAGGCCTACAACCTACTATGTTTGCAGTCGTAGATCAAGCAATACAAGATTTTTATGAAAAAATCTCACCTGCAACATTGGAAATAAAAGGAGCAGGAGCTGGTGGAGGCATTGCTGCTGGTTTGTGTGCCTTTACTCAGGCAAATATCGTGTCGGGAATTGATACCTGCTTGAACCTGATCAACTTTGATAAGAAAGTTTCAGATGCTGACTTGGTTATTGTTGGAGAAGGAAGACTAGATTGTCAAAGCTTTGCTGGGAAAGCGCCTATAGGCGTAGCAAAAAGAACCCCTGTCGGAGTTCCTGTTATTGCTATTTGCGGTAATCTTGCTGAAGATTTACCTCCTTTACCATTTGAAAATATCCAAGCAGCCTTTTCTATTTTGGAGAAAAGTGAACCTTTAGAAGATAGTTTGAAAAATGCCAGTCTCTATCTGGAACGCACGGCAGCCAATATCGGGCACTTATTAAATATGCGCAAGATTTAGCCAAACCATTTCTTCCATAAGGATGCTTTGGATGGTTCTTCCTCTTTAACTTCCCAAAGTTTTGCAAAAGCAAGTCGAAGGTCCTTTTCTTCTACTTGTACTGGTGCATTGCTATGAATAATCAGGCCAAAAGGAGAAGAAGTATGCTCTTCAGATACAATGGTAGCTTGACTATCAGTTTCTTTAGCTTCTTTTAAGTAGAAAACTTGCTTGTCAAATTCGATATTTGGTGAAATCTTCACAAATAGTGGCTCTGCTTTTTCCTGAAGGTTTTCTAAAATAGATAAAAAGCCTTTTTCTAGCTGAGGGCTATTTGCTGTGTCAATATCTGCATATCCAAGAACTCTTTCCTCAAAAGTGCCAAGATAGCGTCTTTGCTCATCTGGATTTAATTTTGGGCCACCATGAGCTTTTTCAAGTAATTGTTTTGATAAATCTGTCATAAAAACAGTATATCATAAAAGTTAGAATAAAACAGACAAAAGAAAGCGATTACTTTATAAAGTTAAGGAAAATTTGCACAAAGATAACGTTTTTTCTTGAAAAAGGAGGGGTTTTAAGGTATTATAGAGGTGTAAAAAATTTAACTCATAAGGAGAGTAAAAAATGTCAATTATTACTGATGTTTACGCTCGCGAAGTCCTAGACTCACGCGGTAACCCAACACTTGAAGTAGAAGTTTACACTGAATCAGGTGCTTTCGGACGTGGTATGGTTCCATCAGGAGCTTCTACTGGTGAACACGAAGCAGTTGAACTTCGCGACGGTGACAAATCTCGTTACGGTGGTCTTGGTACACAAAAAGCTGTTGACAACGTAAACAACATCATTGCTGAAGCTATCATCGGCTACGATGTACGTGACCAACAAGCTATCGACCGTGCTATGATCGCACTTGACGGTACTCCTAACAAAGGTAAATTGGGTGCTAACGCAATCCTTGGTGTGTCTATCGCTGTAGCTCGCGCTGCTGCTGACTACCTTGAAATCCCACTTTATAGCTACCTTGGTGGATTCAACACTAAAGTTCTTCCAACTCCAATGATGAACATCATCAACGGTGGTTCTCACTCTGACGCTCCAATCGCTTTCCAAGAGTTCATGATCTTGCCAGTTGGTGCGCCAACATTCAAAGAAGCTCTTCGTTACGGTGCTGAAATCTTCCACGCTCTTAAGAAAATCCTTAAATCACGTGGTTTGGAAACTGCCGTAGGTGACGAAGGTGGATTCGCTCCTCGTTTCGAAGGAACTGAAGACGGTGTTGAAACTATCCTTGCTGCGATCGAAGCTGCTGGATATGTTCCAGGTAAAGACGTATTTATCGGATTTGACTGTGCTTCATCAGAATTCTACGATAAAGAACGTAAAGTATACGATTACACTAAATTTGAAGGTGAAGGCGCTGCTGTTCGTACATCTGCAGAACAAATCGACTACCTTGAAGAATTGGTTAACAAATACCCAATCATCACTATCGAAGATGGTATGGATGAAAACGACTGGGATGGATGGAAAGCTCTTACTGAACGTCTTGGTAAGAAAGTACAACTTGTTGGTGACGACTTCTTCGTAACAAACACTGACTATCTTGCACGTGGTATCCAAGAAGGTGCTGCTAACTCAATCCTTATCAAAGTTAACCAAATCGGTACTCTTACTGAAACTTTTGAAGCTATTGAAATGGCTAAAGAAGCTGGTTACACTGCCGTTGTATCACACCGTTCAGGTGAAACTGAAGATTCAACAATCGCTGACATCGCAGTTGCAACTAACGCAGGACAAATCAAGACTGGTTCACTTTCACGTACAGACCGTATCGCTAAATACAACCAATTGCTTCGCATCGAAGACCAACTTGGTGAAGTAGCTGAATACCGTGGATTGAAATCATTCTACAACTTGAAAAAATAAAATAGTTCAGTGAACTATTTTATCCCGAACCTTGAAATTCAAAAGTTCGGCCGTTGATTTAACAACGTTTTAAGCCCCTCGGATTTTATCCGAAGGGCTTTTTTTCTGTTCAGGGGGCAAAAAAGGGGCAGTGTTTATGGTATAATAGACAAAAATACGTGAATTAGAAAGAAATTATGTCTAAAGAAATTGATATTGAGTATTACCACCAGCTAGCCTTGCAAAAGCAAAAGGAGCACCGTAAAATTTTAGCAAATCTAAAGAAAAAACCACCAAAAAATCTAGATAAGATAGCTCAACAGATTCACCAAGAAGTTTTTACGGAGATTGATTGTACGGCCTGTGCCAACTGTTGCAAGACATTGGGGCCTGACTTTAAAGAAGCGGATATTACACGAATCGCCAAGTATTTTAAGATGAAATTACCAGCTTTTGAAGCAGAGTTTTTGCAAGTAGATGAAGATGGTGATAAGGTTTTTAAATCCATGCCTTGTCCCTTTCTGGGAGGAGATAATCTCTGTTCCATCTATGAAGTTCGTCCAAAGGCCTGTCGTGAATTTCCTCATACAGACAGGAAAAAGATCCATCAAATCAACCATTTGACGATTAAGAATACTTTGACCTGTCCAGCAGCCTATCTCTTTGTTGAGAAATTAAAGGATAAGTTATAGAGATTTAAAGGATAAAAAATCTCTAATAATAACTAGAGATATGAAGGGAGTACTCCTGTGCCTAGACCGAAAACAAAAGAGGAGCTAATGCTGGCCTCTAAGGAAAACTATGAAAAGCTCAATCGTTTGATCTCCCAACTAAGTGAAGATGAGCTACAGACTCCATTTGATTTTTCAAGAGAGCCAAAGAAAAAAGAAGCTCACTGGAAAAGGGATAAAAATCTACGGGATGTCTTGATCCATCTTTATGAATGGCATCAGTTGCTTTTGACTTGGGTTCATTCTAATCAAAAAGATCACGAAAGACCTTTTCTCCCTGAATCTTATAATTGGAAAACTTATGGAGAAATGAATGTCACTTTTTGGAAGAAGCACCAGAAAACCTCCTTAGAAGAAGCGACTAGACTCCTAGAACAATCACATAGGAAGGTTTTAGAGTTGATAGAATTTTTAGCAATGACGAACTCTTTGCCAAAGGTATCTATAAGTGGACGGGAGGGACAAATCTAGGTTCCTACTTTGTTAGTAGCACGTCAAGCCACTATGATTGGGCTAGCAAAAAACTCAAAGCTCATCAGAGAAATTGTAAGAATAGCTAGTTAAAGTGCTATTGAAATTCACCAAAGGTCCTTCTAAGCTTCGAATAGCTTCATTATCGTCATTTTTGGACAATTCTTGCTTTAGAATCCTTCAAAAATTAAAATTTAAAGTAATCAATGGTTTAGAATAGTGCGAAAACATTTAGTTTATAGGAATTCTAGGTCTAGAATTACATGGATATTTATGAGGTTAGGGTATTCGATAGTTAGGATTGTTCTATTCTGAAAGATTTGAGCTGTCAATTGGATAGGAGAGTGTTTTTTTATGTTAGATTCCAGTAAAAATGATTTGATAGATAATATTAAAGAAAAATCAAAATCATAATTTTGTTTAATATGGTATAATATTTCTAATAATTTAAACATAATGAGGTAGTAATTTATGGATGAAGTTTTATTTTTTGGCGAAGATGACTTTGATATTCTTGATATTGACGGTTATGAACTAAAACCCTCAACGTTTTTTAATAAGTTACCAGAAATAGCCCAACCTTTAGCCAAAAATGCAAATAAAATCTTATCTGAAGTAGAAAAAATGTTATATTCTGCTCCAGCCTTTATCCATGTTGTCCAATCTAGTATACCTGAAGAGGTTTTTCAGGCAATTCTTTCTCCAGAACAACGGGAACAAATTGCTCAAGGAGTGCTAAAATTAATGACAAAGAAAGATGGCTCTCTCTTGGCGGTATTAGTAGATACTAATACTAATAAAGTCATTGGAAATGTACCATTGAAATCTGTTAAATTGACACCAGAATTAAATAAAGCGTTAGCTGATTATTCGTCACAAATTCAAATGGCTCAGATTGCAGAGGAGATTCAAAATGTACAATATGCTATTGAAGACGTCAGAAAAGGACAGGAGTCAGATAGACTTGCCATAGCCTATAGTTGTCAACAGAAACTCTTGCAGGCTAGAGAGATATCAGATCCAAACATTAGAACAATGATGTTACTGCAAGTTATTTCAGATGCAGAAGATAGTCGAAACCTTCTAATGCTTAGTCAAAAATCTAATGTAAATTTTATTAAAGAACAACCAGATTCTACTTGGGGGAAGTTATTAAAAGGGGATAAACCAGATAAAATTGAAGCTCGTATGAATGAGATTAGAGATGGATTAGCAGCCGTAAATATCGTTTCACTATCAGCAGCAATAGCTTATAATGAGTTGGGCGAGAAAAAGGCTGCTCAAAAAAGTTTGGATTACTTTGGGAAATTTATTAACGAAACTTATCTCAGTTCTCAAGAATTAGTAGAGAGACTTGATCTACTTGATCCTTCGCCTACAAATTACTGGACAAAAGAATTGCCAAAAATTGAAACTTCTATAATGAAATTGCCAAATAAACCAGATGCTATTGAGACAGAGGTGCTAGAATGAAAGAAATAAAAAAATGCAAGACATGTACTAGGGATTTACCATTAAGTTATAAGCACAATAAGTGCGAATCGTGTAGAAACAAAAAAATAGATGAAGCAAAAAAGATACTTAAAGTTGTTGGACAAGTTGGAAGTGTGGTTACTCCAGTTGTAGTTGGTATGTTGATGAATAAAACTAAGAAAAAGAAGAAATAAACTAATCTATTAAGTACCTAGAAAGGAAAACCTCAAATTGTCCTACAAATTTCTACTCTTCGACCTCGACCACACTTTGCTGGATTTTGATGTTGCTGAGGATGTGGCTTTGACGCAACTCCTAAAAGAAGAAGGGGTTACAGATATTCAGGATTATAAAGACTATTATGTTCCCATGAACAAGGCTCTCTGGAAGGACTTGGAACAAAAGAAAATCAGTAAACTAGAGCTGATTAACACGCGCTTTTCTCGTTTATTTGCTCACTTTGGACAGGAAAAAGACGGTAGTTTTCTAGCCCAGCGTTACCAATTTTACCTCTCCCAACAGGGACAAACGATTTCGGGCGCTCATGAATTCTTGGATAGCCTTATCGAGAGAGATTACGAGCTATATGCTGCGACAAATGGCATTACTACTATCCAGACAGGGCGTTTGGCTCAATCTGGTCTAGCACCTTATTTTAATCAAGTCTTTATCTCTGAACAGTTGCAAACACAAAAACCAGATGCTATCTTTTATGAAAAAATCGGTCAGCAGATTGAAGGTTTTCGCAAAGAAAAGACGCTGATGATTGGAGATTCCCTGACAGCTGACATTCAAGGTGGCAATAATGCTGGGATTGGCACGATTTGGTACAATCCTCATCACCTCAAAAATCACACACAAGCCCAGCCGACTTACGAAATCCATTCTTACCAAGACTTGCTGGATTGCTTAGATAAACTGTAAAAAGTGGTTTAGATAGCCACTTTTTGCTATAATAGAGGCAGTAAAAACAAAGGAGTCGGCTATGGAACACTCGTCTTGGCATGCTTTGATTAAGGAGCAATTACCTGAGGGTTATTTTGGGAAAATCAATCAGTTTATGAATCAGGTCTATGCTCAGGGGACTATTTATCCACCCAAGGAAAAGGTTTTTCAGGCTCTCTTGACAACACCGCTTGAAGAAGTTAAGGTGGTGATTCTAGGGCAAGATCCCTATCACGGGCCAGGTCAAGCGCAGGGCTTGAGTTTTTCTGTACCGGAATCTATCCCAGCTCCACCATCCTTGCAAAATATCTTGAAAGAATTGTCAGATGATATCGGAGTCAAGAAATCCCATGATTTGACAGCTTGGGCTGAGCAAGGGGTCTTGCTTCTTAATGCTTGTTTGACTGTTCCTGCTGGACGGGCCAATGGTCATGCTGGTCAGATATGGGAGCCTTTTACGGATGCTGTAATTCAGGTGGTCAATCATCTAGATAGACCAGTCGTTTTTGTACTCTGGGGAGCTTATGCACGCAAGAAGAAGGCCTTGGTTACCAATCCTCATCACTTGATTATCGAATCAGCCCATCCCAGTCCTTTGTCGGTTTATAGAGGATTTTGGGGTTCCAAGCCTTTTTCCAAGGCCAATGCATTCTTAAAAGAGACAGGACAAGAGCCAATCGATTGGCTTAGATAAGGAGAAAATATGCCTCAGTTAGCGACAATTTGCTACATTGATAACGGGAAAGAACTGCTCATGCTCCATCGTAATAAGAAACCCAATGATGTCCATGAAGGGAAATGGATTGGTGTGGGTGGTAAGCTAGAGCGAGGTGAGACGCCTCAGGAATGTGCAGCTCGTGAAATCCTTGAAGAAACAGGGCTTAAAGCCAAGCCAGTTCTAAAAGGTGTTATCACTTTTCCTGAATTCACACCAGATCTAGACTGGTACACCTATGTTTTTAAGGTGACGGAGTTCGAGGGGGACTTGATTGACTGCAACGAGGGGACGCTAGAATGGGTTCCCTATGACGAGGTTTTGAGCAAGCCTACTTGGGAAGGGGATCATACCTTTGTTGAGTGGCTTTTAGAGGATAAACCCTTCTTTTCAGCCAAGTTTGTTTATGATGGGGATAAATTGTTGGATACCCAAGTTGATTTCTATGAATAAAGGAGAAAGCAGATGCTACTAATTAAAAATGGTCGTGTAATGGATCCCAAGTCTGGTTTGGATCAAGTGTGTGATGTTTTAGTCCACGATGGGAAAATTGTTAAAATTGCTGCCGAAATCAAGGAAGAAGGAGCAGAAATCTTAGATGCTACAGGTCTTGTAGTTGCTCCTGGCTTGGTCGATATTCATGTTCATTTCCGTGAACCTGGTCAGACCCACAAGGAGGATATCCATACTGGTGCCTTAGCAGCCGCTACAGGTGGTTTTACAACTGTTGTCATGATGGCTAATACTAGTCCAACCATTTCAGACGTGGAGACTTTGCAAGAAGTTCTCCAGTCAGCTGCCAAAGAGAAGATTAATATCAAAACAGTTGCGACCATTACCAAAAATTTTAATGGGCAAGATTTAACTGACTTTAAGGCACTTTTAGAAGCTGGAGCTGTTGGTTTTTCTGATGACGGTATTCCGCTTGAAAGCAGTAAAGTGGTAAAGGAAGCCATGGAGGAAGCCAAAAAGCTTAATACCTTTATTAGTCTTCATGAGGAAGATCCAGGTTTGAATGGGATTCTTGGGTTTAACGAAAATATTGCTAAAGAACATTTCCATATCTGTGGTGCGACTGGGGTAGCTGAGTATGCTATGATGGCGCGTGATGTCATGATTGCCTATGCAACCAAGTCCCATGTTCATATTCAACATTTGTCTAAGGAAGAAAGTGTTAAAGTAGTGGAGTTTGCTCAAGGATTGGGTGCGCAAGTAACAGCAGAAGTAGCGCCACAGCATTTTTCTAAGACCGAAGCACTTCTTTTGACACAAGGTAGCAATGCTAAGATGAATCCGCCGCTTCGTTTGGAATCAGACCGTCGTGCCGTGATTAAAGGTCTCAAGTCAGGTGTCATCACAGTTATCGCGACTGACCATGCGCCTCACCATGCAGATGAGAAAAACGTCGATGATATTACCAAAGCGCCATCTGGTATGACTGGTTTAGAAACATCACTGTCCCTTGGCTTGACCTTTTTGGTAGAAGCTGGTGAGTTAAGTTTGATGGAATTGCTCGAAAAGATGACATACAACCCAGCTAAACTTTATAACTTTGAAGCAGGTTACTTGGCTGAGAATGGTCCAGCGGACATCACTATTTTTGATGCTAAGGCTGACCGCCTTGTGGACTCCCATTTTGCTTCAAAAGCAGCTAATTCACCATTCATCGGTGAAACCTTAAAAGGGCAGGTTAAATATACCATATGTAAGGGACAAATCGTCTATCAAAACTAGGTGGGAGTCTGCTCTGTAAACAAAAAGAATAGAGAGCCTATATGTACCAAACCCATCATTTTAAAGACAAGTTTATCTTATTTTTAAAGATATTTTTCCCTATCCTGATTTATCAATTTGCCAATTATTCTGCATCCTTTGTTGATACGACTATGACTGGTCAATACAATACCATGGACTTGGCTGGTGTGTCTATGGCAACCAGTATCTGGAATCCTTTCTTTACCTTTCTAACAGGGATTGTATCGGCCTTGGTGCCCATCATTGGTCACCATCTTGGTCGAGGCAAAAAGGAAGAAGTTGCGTCTGATTTTTACCAGTTCATCTATCTGGCCTTGGGTCTATCTGTGCTCTTACTGGGACTGGTACTTTTCCTGGCACCACCAATCTTGAATCATATTGGACTAGAAGCGCCGGTGGCGGCAGTAGCAGTTCGCTATCTTTGGTTTTTATCTATCGGAATTATCCCCCTGTTGCTTTTTAGTGTCATTCGTTCCTTGCTGGATTCGCTAGGGTTGACCAAACTGTCTATGTATCTCATGCTTTTGTTACTTCCTCTCAATAGCGGATTTAACTATCTCTTGATTTACGGAGCCTTTGGAGTTCCAGAGCTGGGAGGAGCTGGTGCAGGTTTAGGAACATCCTTGGCTTACTGGGTCTTGCTGGGGATTTCTGTTCTGGTTTTATTTAAACAGGAGAAGCTCAAAGCCTTACACCTTGAGAAACGAATTCCACTTAATATGGATAAAATTAAGGAAGGAGTTCGCTTAGGTCTTCCTATTGGGGGAACTGTCTTTGCGGAAGTGGCTATCTTTTCCGTGGTTGGCTTGATTATGGCTAAGTTTTCGTCCTTGATTATCGCTAGTCACCAGTCAGCTATGAACTTTTCAAGTCTTATGTACGCCTTTCCTATGAGTATCTCATCGGCTATGGCTATTGTCGTTTCCTATGAAGTGGGAGCCAAGCGATTTGATGATGCTAAAACCTATATTGGTCTAGGAAGATGGACTGCCCTCATTTTTGCGGGCTTCACCTTATCCTTCCTTTACATTTTTCGAGGAAATGTGGCCAGTCTTTATGGTAACGACCTAGAATTTATCGATTTGACAGCGCGCTTTTTGACTTATAGTCTTTTCTTCCAGTTAGCAGATACCTTTGCGGCACCGCTTCAGGGAATTTTACGGGGCTATAAGGATACCGTTATTCCTTTTTACCTTGGTTTGGTTGGTTACTGGGGCGTAGCAATACCAGTGGCTATGGTATTTGATTTCCTAACAGACTTTGGAGCTTATTCTTATTGGATTGGCTTGATTGTTAGTCTAATTGTAAGTGGGGCCCTCTACCGTTGGCGTCTAACTGTGATTATGAAGAGATTTGAATCTGTAGTAAAATCCAAACGATAAAAAGTTTGTGAAAAAATATTCTTGACAAGAAAATCCCTTGTTTTCATGGGGTTTTCTTTTTTATTTTGTGAAATTTCTTTTTAAAAAACTTTGACAGTATTTGTCAAAAACGGTAAAATAGTAAGGTAAGAAGAAAGTTAGAAAGGCAAGAAGATGTCAACTTTAGATAAAAATCTTTTGCTAGAGATGTTCCGTAAGATGGAAGAAATCCGTCGTATGGACTTAAAAATTGCGCAATTAGTTAAGAAAGGGAAAGTGCCAGGAATGACGCACTTTTCTGTTGGAGAAGAGGCAGCTAACGTGGGAGCTATGTTAGCTCTCAACCCAGACGATTTGATCACATCAAACCACCGTGGTCACGGGCAAGCTATTGCCAAAGGAATTGACCTCAACGGAATGATGGCTGAAATCCTTGGCAAATACACTGGAACCTGTAAAGGTAAAGGTGGTTCTATGCATATTGCTGACCTTGATGCTGGTAACCTTGGTGCCAATGGTATCGTAGGTGGTGGTATGGGAATCGCTGTTGGTGCAGCCCTCAGTCAGCAAATGCAACATACTGGAAAAATTGTAGTCTGCTTCTTTGGAGATGGTGCGACCAACGAAGGTGTTTTCCACGAAGCAGTAAATATGGCCTCTATCTGGAAACTCCCAGTCATTTTCTACTGCATTAACAACGGTTATGGAATCTCAGCGGATATCAAGAAAATGACCAATGTAGAGCATATCCATCAACGTAGCGCTGCATATGGAATTCCTGGAATGTTCATCGAAGACGGTAACAATGTCATCGACGTCTATGAAGGATTTAAGAAAGCTGTAGACCATGTTCGTGGTGGCAATGGACCAGTCTTGATTGAAAGTGTCACTTATCGTTGGCTTGGTCACTCATCATCTGACCCTGGTAAATATCGTACGCGTGAAGAAGTGGAATTGTGGAAACAAAAAGACCCAATAGAAAACCTTCGTAACTACCTCGTTGAGAACAACATTGCAAGTGCCGAAGAATTGGAAGAAATCCAAGCGCAAGTTAAGGAAGCAGTAGAAGCTTCTGTTAAATTTGCTGAAGAAAGTCCATTCCCACCGCTTGAATCAGCATTTGAAGATATTTACGCAGACTAAGGAGAAAGAGATAAAATGGAAACAAAAACAATGTCCTTCCGTGACACCATTATCCTTGCTATGTCTGAGGAAATGCGTCGCGATGAAAATGTATTCTTGATGGGAGAAGATGTCGGTGTCTTTGGAGGAGACTTCGGCACTTCTGTTGGAATGCTTGAAGAATTTGGTCCAGAACGTGTCCGTGACTGTCCGATTTCTGAGGCTGCCATTTCAGGAGCAGCAGCAGGAGCAGCCATGACAGGACTTCGTCCAATCGTTGATATGACCTTCATGGACTTCTCGGTTATTGCCATGGACAATATCGTCAACCAAGCTGCTAAAACACGTTACATGTTTGGTGGTAAAGGTCAGGTTCCAATGACTATCCGTTGTGCAGCTGGTAACGGAGTTGGTTCTGCCGCCCAGCACTCGCAATCACTAGAGTCTTGGTTTACTCACATTCCAGGACTTAAGGTTGTAGCACCAGGTACGCCTGCAGACATGAAAGGCTTACTCAAGTCTTCTATCCGTGATAATAACCCTGTTATCATTCTTGAGTACAAGTCAGAATTTAACCAAAAAGGGGGAGTGCCAGTTGATCCAGACTACACGATTCCACTTGGAGTCGGTGAAATCAAACGCGAAGGAACAGATGTAACAGTTGTTGCTTATGGAAAAATGCTTCGCCGTGTGGTTAAAGCTGCTGAAGAATTAGCAGAAGAAGGCATTTCAGTTGAAATTGTGGACCCACGTACCCTTGTTCCGCTTGATAAGGATATTATCATTAACTCAGTTAAGAAGACTGGTAAGGTTGTTCTGGTCAACGATGCCCACAAAACAAGCGGCTATATCGGAGAGATTTCAGCTATTATTTCAGAATCGGAAGCATTTGACTATCTAGATGCACCAATTCGTCGTTGTGCAGGAGAAGATGTGCCGATGCCTTATGCACAAAACCTAGAAAATGCAATGATTCCAACAGTTGAAAGCATCAAAGATGCCATCCGTAAAACATATAACAAAGAGTAGTATTACATAAGATAAGTTATGTAAAGTCAATGTTATCTTTCACAAGAAAAGTTGGTTCGATAATAACCGACGAAAGATTTAGTAAGTCTACTAGGTTGGTTGCTCGATAGTGACAACTGTAACATCTTGAGATATATTTCGTATCAAGTTATTTCTAAAGTTGCGACATGAGAGAGTCGAATCGATAATATTCGACGAATGAATTAGTAAGGCTACTAGGTTGACCGCGTAATGGCGGCAAACGTAGCAACTTGAGATACGTGTTGTATCCAAGTTGCTTGTAGAGTTGAACACGGGCTAAAAGCTCGGAAAAAAGATAAATCTCCTTGGCTTCATCGAAGCCCGTGTAGATTTCCTATTTTTCAGTCGCTTTTAACGCCCTTTGTATCATTTAATTGAATTCGGACGGAGGTCTGCGAAAAAAAGATAGATTTCCTTGTGTTCATCGAACACATCGTCAATCTCCTATTTTTTCATTGCCCTCTGCGTCCTTAATATCTTAGTATAGAATTGGAGAGGTCATGGCTGATGACAAGCTAAGAGCGACTCCTGCAGCTAGAAAGTTAGCGGATGATTTAGGGATCAACCTCTACGACGTTTCTGGCTCAGGTGCAAACGGTCGTGTCCACAAAGAAGACGTGGAAACTTATAAAGACACAAACGTGGTTCGCATTTCGCCACTTGCAAAACGAATTGCCTTCGAACATAACATTGCTTGGCAGGAGATTCAAGGAACAGGTCATCGTGGTAAAATCATGAAGAAGGATGTTTTGGCCTTGCTTCCTGAAAATATCGAAAACGATACTATCAAGTCTCCTGCTCAAATCGAAAAAGCGGAAGAAGTTCCTGATAACGTAACACCATACGGTGAAATCGAGCGTATTCCTATGACACCAATGCGTAAGGTTATTGCCCAACGTATGGTTGAATCTTACCTAACTGCACCAACCTTCACCCTCAACTATGAAGTTGATATGACTGAAATGCTCGCCCTTCGTAAGAAGGTTCTGGAGTCAATCATGGAAGCAACTGGGAAGAAGACTACTGTAACAGACCTTCTTTCACTTGCAGTTGTTAAGACTCTTATGAAACACCCTTACATCAACGCTTCATTGACCGAAGATGGAAAGACCATTATCACTCATAACTACGTCAATCTTGCCATGGCAGTTGGAATGGATAATGGATTGATGACACCTGTTGTTTACAATGCTGAGAAGATGACTCTTTCAGAGTTGGTTGTAGCCTTCAAAGATGTTATTGGCCGTACCTTGGATGGCAAATTGGCTCCAAGTGAACTGCAAAATTCAACATTCACAATCAGTAACTTGGGAATGTTTGGCGTTCAGTCCTTTGGTCCTATCATCAACCAACCAAACTCAGCTATCCTTGGTGTGAGCTCGACAATTGAGAAGCCAGTTGTCGTCAATGGTGAGATTGTCATTCGCCCAATCATGAGTCTTGGTTTAACAATTGACCACCGTGTCGTAGATGGTATGGCTGGTGCTAAGTTTATGAAAGACTTGAAAGAATTGATTGAAAATCCAATCTCAATGTTGATTTAAGAACAAGAGTATTCATTTTAAAGATATAGATAAAGGAAGGAAGACATGGCCTTAGAAGTAATTATGCCAAAAGCCGGCGTGGATATGACAGAAGGACAAATCGTCCAATGGAATAAAAAAGTCGGAGAATTTGTAAAAGAAGGAGAAATCCTTTTGGAAATCATGACTGACAAAGTCAGCATGGAATTGGAAGCTGAAGAAGATGGGTACTTGATTGCCATTCTCAAAGGAGATGGTGAAACTGTCCCAGTAACGGAAGTTATCGGTTACCTTGGCGAAGAAGGGGAAAATATCCCAACAGCTGGAGCCGCAGCGCCAGAAGCTAGCCCAGCACCTGCAGCAAGTGCCTCAAGCGATGATGGTAAGAGCGATGATGCTTTTGATATTGTTGTGATTGGTGGAGGTCCTGCTGGTTATGTTGCAGCCATCAAAGCTGCCCAACTCGGCGGTAAGGTTGCCCTTGTTGAGAAATCTGAACTTGGTGGAACCTGCTTGAACCGTGGCTGTATCCCAACTAAGACCTATCTTCACAACGCTGAAATTATCGAAAACATCGGTCATGCTGCAAACCGTGGTATTGTGATTGAAAATCCAAACTTCACTGTAGATATGGATAAACTCCTTGAAACCAAGTCTAAGGTTGTCAATACTTTAGTTGGCGGAGTTGCAGGTCTGCTTCGTAGCTACGGAGTTACTGTTCATAAAGGAATTGGTACGATCACTAAGGACAAGAATGTCTTGGTAAATGGTTCTGAATTGCTTGAAACCAAGAAAATCATCCTTGCTGGTGGTTCAAAAGTCAGCAAGATCAACGTCCCTGGTATGGAATCTTCACTTGTGATGACCAGTGATGACATTCTCGAAATGAACGAAGTTCCAGAAAGTCTTGTTATCATCGGTGGTGGTGTTGTCGGTATCGAACTCGGTCAGGCCTTCATGACATTTGGTTCAAAAGTGACTGTTATCGAAATGATGGACCGTATCGTCCCAGCTATGGACTCTGAAGTTTCTAAGAACCTTCGCTTGATCCTTGAGCGTAAAGGTATGACTATCTTAACTGACACTAAACTCCAAGAAATCATTGAGGAAAATGGTGAACTTCGTATCAAGGTTGAAGGAAAAGACGATATCATCGCAAATAAAGCTCTTCTTTCAATTGGTCGTGTGCCAGACCTTGAAGGTATTGGAGAGGTTGAGTTTGAATTGGATCGTGGTCGTATCAAGGTCAACGAATACATGGAAACTTCTGTTCCAGGTATCTACGCACCAGGTGACATCAACGGTACGAAGATGTTGGCGCACGCAGCCTTCCGCATGGGTGAAGTTGCCGCTGAAAATGCCCTCAAAGGAAATCATGCTGTTGCCAAGTTGAACTTGACTCCTGCAGCTATCTACACTCTTCCTGAAGTAGCAGCAGTAGGTCTAACTGAAGAACAAGCTCGTGAGAAATACGATGTTGCCATCGGTAAATTCAACTTTGCTGCTAACGGTCGTGCCATTGCATCTGATGCTGCTCAAGGTTTCGTTAAAGTCATCGCAGATAAGAAATATGGAGAAATCCTTGGTGTTCACATCATCGGTCCTGCAGCTGCAGAATTGATCAATGAAGCATCAAGCATTATCGAAATGGAAATCACTGTTGAAGAAATGCTGAAGACCATTCACGGACACCCAACTTACTCTGAAGTGATGTACGAAGCATTTGCAGATGTTCTAGGAATGGCCATCCATTCACCTAAGAAAAAATAAAAGAAAGATAGATTAGACTGGAAAGATGTTTTCCAGTCTCTATCGTATAAAGGGATATCATGAAATATATTATCAATCATTCAAACGACACTGCTTTTAATATCGCCTTGGAAGAATATGCCTTTAAACACCTTTTGGATGAGGATCAAATCTTCCTACTTTGGATTAACAAGCCATCTATCATTGTTGGTCGTCATCAAAATACCATAGAAGAAATCAACCGTGATTATGTTCGAGAAAATGGTATTGAGGTGGTCCGCCGTATCAGCGGTGGTGGAGCCGTTTACCACGATTTAAATAACCTCAACTACACGATCATCTCCAAAGAAGATGAAAATAAGGCATTTGACTTCAAGAGCTTCTCAACTCCAGTTATCAATACTTTGGCTCAACTTGGAGTTAAAGCTGAGTTCACAGGTCGTAATGACCTTGAGATTGATGGTAAGAAGTTCTGTGGCAATGCCCAAGCCTATATCAACGGCCGTATCATGCACCACGGTTGCTTGCTCTTTGACGTTGATTTGTCAGTCCTTGCTAACGCCCTTAAGGTTTCAAAGGACAAATTTGAATCAAAAGGTGTGAAATCCGTCCGTGCCCGTGTAACCAATATTGTCAATGAACTACCAGAAAAAATCACAGTCGAAGAATTCCGTGACTTACTCTTGGAATACATGAAAAAAGAGTACCCAGAGATGACTGAATATGTTTTTTCTGAACAAGAATTGGCTGAAATTAACCGTATCAAGGATACCAAGTTTGGAACTTGGGACTGGAACTACGGTAAATCACCTGAATTTAACGTTCGTCGTGGAACAAAATTTACCAGTGGTAAGGTTGAAGTTTTTGCCAACGTCCTTGAATCAAAAATCCAAGACATCAAGATCTATGGTGACTTCTTTGGTATTGAAGACGTTGCTGCAGTAGAAGATGTCCTTCGTGGGGTGAAATACGAACGCGAAGACGTCCTTAAGGCGCTAGAAACCATTGATATCACACGCTATTTTGCTGGTATTAGCCGTGAAGAAATTGCTGAAGCGGTAGTAGGATAAATCAAAAAGAAGCTGGTCCTAAAACCAACTTCTTTTTGATATTTATTTACATAATTTAAAATACGTAAAATTATAAACTATCTAGAGCATTCTTTTGTTCATCATTAACGATATGGGTATAGAGGTCAGTGACTTGTGTACTGGCATGTCCTAGCTGGTGACTGACCAAAACTTGCGATTTAGTGGCATCATAGAGCCTGGTTGCTAGCGTATGGCGTAGTTTATGGGGTGTTACACGGACTTTGAAGTCCTCAGAGTACTTAGCAACCATCTTTTCCACACTGGAAGTATCGATACGATTAGGAACACCTCTGTAGAGAGTTAAAAAGAGTGCGGTATCCGTCTTTTCTGTCTTATAGCGTTGGTTTCGAATGGCCAGATAATTTTCTAGATAAGGCTTGGCAAAGGCAGCGACATTGACAGAGTCACGTTTGCCACCTTTTCGAGTGACATCAATAACCATCATTTTTAGATTGAGATCTCTTAGATCTAGATTAACAGCTTCAGATAAGCGGACACCAGACGCCAATAGAAGGGCAATAATGGCCAAATCACGTTCTTTATTTTTGTTGAATGATGAGAGAGCGCGATTTGAAAGTTGTTGTGGATACTCTTGGTCAATATAAGTTAGAAAACCTTCTGTTTCATCACCTAAAAAGAGTTTTTGCTTGATGTTTTCAGCTCTGGCAGCAAGTGTTTCTTTCTTTTTCTTAGTTGAAACTTTCTTCATTACATTACGATAAAAATAAGGTTCTCCCTGATCGTTTTCAACTTCCTCGGTCAAATACTTATAAAGACTAGAAAGTGCTGACAAAGTCCGATTGATGGTTGTCTGAGAAACTCCTTGCTTGGTTGTATTAGCATTCAGCAAAGGACGTTCACGTAGGTAAAGAATAAAATATTCCATGTCTTTCTTAGACATATTTTCCAAGACAGATAAAGGAATATCAGATATTTTATCAACGTTTGAAATTCCAGACTCCAAAATCCAGCTGAAAAATCGATCGTATTCCTTGAGGTATTCGTACAAGGTTGTAAAACTATAGGGAACAGCCAGCTTAGATTGGTAGTATTCCAGAACATACCAGGGCATGATTTGTTTTAGTTTGTCGATTCGTTCCAGTAAGATTTCACGTTTCATGATTTTCTCCATAAATAAGTCTACTAGTAGTATAGCATAGACTTATTTATTTTTCAAGAAAATTATAGTTTTTCGGAAAAATGTTATAGAGGACATAGATGCAAAGAAAACTATATTAAAAAAACTAGAAATTTTTTCAATTGTATATTTTGACAATAAAAAACACTTTAATATCAATTTAATGATTTTAGAGTGTTTTTAGCTTGTTTGATTTTAAAGTTGTCGTCTATTCCTCAGAATTACTTGAAGAACAGGAAAAATTCGACAACAAAGTAGTCAATCTATTCAGTTATAAAACCTATGAAGGTCTTTCTGCTGGAACTGGCTACTCCTCTTTGGAGATGGAGATTATACTCTTACTTATTCAACTGAAAATATCCCTAGAGTTTTTAAGATCATTTCATCATCCCAATTTGAAATATCAATCTTTACATTATTATCCATGCATATAGCTTTAAGCAATCTTAGTAAATTTTTATCGTCTGCATTTGAGAGTATGTTATCGTAACACTTAATCACATCTTCATTATCAGAAAAAACAATTGGAATTTTCCCTAGAGTTTTATTTAATTCTATCACCTCACCATGATAGTTGTCCTTCAACATAAATCTATTACCAAACAATTCAATAACAAAATCTCGTTTCATTTTTTTACTAAGGTTTTTCATTGATAATATTCTGAAATAAAGACACCAATAATCCCTGATGTGATGACTGAAGTAATTATAGTATTGATAATATTCAATTTAAAACTTCCTTTCATAACTTAATACTTACATTATATCATTGATTAATGATATTTCATTAAAGCGGATACTCAAATTTGTGCTAAAATAGTGTTATAAATATGAATTGGAGGTTATTGTAATGGAAAATCCTTGGAAAAATACTACTTCTGAAATATATAATGGTGAGGAGATAATCGTTGCTACTGCGGACCTGAAATATATTAAAAAGCTATTAAATTCAAAAAAATATCCCCCAGTAGATAAAGTAGATGATGATGCTAAAGGAAAAACAAAGAAAGCAGCAAAAGAAAAATATAAACTCCGACTAAATGTTTATCCTCAACATTTTGTTGGTGATATAGATAATGCAAAAATTATAATTTTAAGTTTAAACCCAGGATATAGCACAGAATATTATGATGCTTATAAAAACATCACTAATAAAAACGGCACTAATTACGAACAAATCATAAAAGAAAATCTAGAAATGAAACAGCCATTCTTCCACGCATTTGAATTAGCAAATGAAAGTGATCTAGGATATTGGGGAAATAAAATGAAATGCTGGGTTGAAGGCTATGATAAAAAAGATAATGAAGAACTTATTGAATCTTTAAAAAAGATAACTGAAGATATTGCACTTGCTGAGTTCTTTCCCTACCATTCTATATCTTATAACGGTATGTATGACAAATTAGGTAAAGGCACTTCCCCAAATAGTAATAGAAAAATAAAAGATTACCTTCCTACGCAAAAATTCCTCTTTGAAAAAATTAAAAAAAGAATTGATGACAAAAATGATGAAGTGATAATAATTCTTACTCGCTCATTTGCAAAATGGTATGAAGCTATTGAAGGTTTACGAGATTATAAGCATTGTTATGAAGTTAATAACACTAGGAATTTTTCACTAAACCCAGCTCAGATATATAAAGTACATAGAGACTCTGTAGAAGATGAATTAAAAGGCATAATTTTAAAATAATATAAAAAAAGAATCGACTGATTCTTTTTTAATTGATATTTTCAAGTGAAAACTCTCTATTATAATCTTTAACCTGTTCATATGTTTGATCCATAGCTTCTTCACTACTAAATAACCTATCCTTACCAGTTATTTTATCTTTACCCAAAAGTTTGCTGGGAATAAATAAATGATATGGATCTAGTAGAACTACTTCTAAATAGTGTTTGGTTCTTTCTTTTTTATGCGATGAAGGTTTAATTGTATAAACACAAATTACTCTAAATCTTCCCTCATGGGGTGACAAAATGTTGAAATTGTCCAAAATGGATGATTTTCTAAAATAAAATTCGTGAAAATCAACAAAAGTCTGATCTAAAAAATGATATAGGATATCTTTTATTCGTTTCCCTTGGTCGTTATTTCTAATAGTAATTCGTGAAGAGTTCCTTTGGATAATAGATGGTTCATTAACAAATTTATTTAAACATAATATTGTCTTCGAATCAGCACCAAATTCACTTTTCATATTTGAAAATTTTAAAGCTGGTAGATTAACAAATTTTTTTGAACAATCTTTAAAAACAACTTCTAATTTAATATCTTTAAAATCAATCCTGTTAGGTGGTGTGTATGATTCCGAATTAAATATTTTATCCTGGAATTTTATTTTCGCTTGTTTTTTTGGCTTGCCACCGAACACATCAACTGAAAACTGTTCATTACACATATTTTTCAGCATATTCGTCAACAATTACTTGAGGATCCATTTTTATATGCATTTCACCATCATTTTCCTCAAATGGGACACGCCATGCATCATCCTCATGAGTTCTATCAACCAAAGTAAAATCATCGACTTCATCAGTTTGTTGAATGATGCTGTCAATAAATTGAATCACATTCCTTTTTTCTGAAGGAGTAAGCTTTTCATTTAATTTATCTTCAGTCAATTCTACTGCTTCGTAACGATCATCACGATAAGCTATATAGACTTCATCATCAACTGGTCCGTACTTCCATGCTTCGAAATTTGGTTTAAATAAGAAATTAGTGTAATTAACAGATTCTAATTCCCCGACACTTTCTTCACCTGATAATTTTCCGTATGTTGCTCCATAAAAAGCAAATAAGAAATATAAAGTTTTTTGGATTTTAATTGGCGAGGCATCGCTTAATTTATAAAATAAATGATTTACAAGATCGGTTTTATCTTGAAAGATATAATCAGTCATTTCCCATTCTCCTTTTTAGTACAAAAAAATACAAGCAACACACATCTGTCACCTGCGTTTAACTTTATAATTATATTATACACCCTTATAAAACTTTGTCAATTATTTAGCCAATAAATTAAAAAATAATATCTACCTCAATAATTCTCAATATCTAAATAAAATGTACAATTGAACCACCACTTCTTCTGCTATTACTTGAGTATAAAATGTACAAATCAATTCCTTAAATCAGATGATATGATGCACTATAAAACATGCAAAACACCACTCAGAATAATGTACAAAATAAAGGACAATTTTTAAAGAATGTACTTTACACCATACACATGAAAAAGATTCACCCTTCTAATTAGTTAGACAGACGATTTTTTAAATAAAATTCTTCTTTTGATATGTACCCTGTTCTCTTCCTCGCCTTCCCAAAAAAGCAAACTCAATAAGGTCTTTAAATTCTTCTCTTTCTTCTGTTCCAGTGAGGTATAATTCACAGTTAAAGCCATTAAAATACACTACAGCTCTTTCAAAGTCATCGTATAACTGCCCTGATTCGTTGACTAAAATTTTAGGATCTAATAATTTATCAAGCAACAAATCAAAAGCATTGTTGTATTCCCATAAGACTAAAGAACATTCATCGTCATGCAACCCAATAAAGTTTTCAATTTCTTCAGATGTTGGATATGATACATCAATCATCTCTTCTCGATTTTTCAATAACCAAATGAATGCTTCATCCAAGCTTTGGTATTTCACTTTAGCCAACATAAACTTATCTAAAATTCGAACATTTAATTCAGAAATTGCTTTCTCACCCATTAACTTTTCTAGTGTTTTATAGCGAATAACTGGTGGTAGGTGAGAAAAAGCAGTTAGAACATTGGGGTCTGACAACACGGTAAGCTCGAATTTTGTAAAGTATTTTACAAATAAGAGTGAAAACAACTCAGACACTAGCTCTTCAGCTCTTAAATATTCTTCGTCAGAAGCTGGTTTGTTGATTTGTGTGTGGGCGTACTGGTTACATAGCTCTGCATTCTCTTGCACAATTTTTGAAAAATCATCTCTAAAGGAAGCATCTAGTTTTTCCCATAACTTATACGTCCGTGGAAATTTTTTAGGATTAGGATGTGCTATTTCACCTAATGTCATCTTAGATCCTTCACCTAAATTTAAAATTTTTCTCGAAATCAATTCCGTGAATTTGCGGATTAATACCAACTTACTACTAGTACTTACTCCACTATAATAGATATCTTTCACGAGTTCTATAATAACAACACCATAATCTTGATTTTCAAATTCTGTAAACTGTTTTTGACTCATAACACTTATTCTCCTTAAAAATAAGAAAAGCATATAATCGTACAAAATCATATGCTTTTATATCGTTAATCTCCAGAGTTTGACTCAATTTGAGCAATCATAACCTCTTTAATGGAAGTAACGACAATTGTTGCAAAGTCTAGTAGACTTAGAATAATTTTAGTTTTGTCAATTTGCATAACAAAATTCTCCTTCTAGGTACCCTTGTACCAAAAACCAGAAGGTTGCAACAACTTAATTTTAGTAGCCTTGGAATGGTTTGTCAAGGCCAATCTTAGATAAACTTAATAATCCAATAACAGCAACTCAGCCAGTTCATCAACACTCATATCAAGTGCTTTAGCTAAATTAACCACATTCTTGAATGGGATATACGCAATGTCTTTATTCCATCTTCGAATGGTTCGATGACTCACACCTACCACTTCGCCTAAGTCTTTCATTTTGAACCCCTTAGCTTCGTATAAGTCTTTCAAGGTCACTGAATTATCGTTCAAACCAATTTCTCCTGTTCTATAATCAATAACAAGGTCCCTTTGTGCATTTGGAATAAAGACATTAAAGCTCTTCTCGAACTTCTTGCCTAGTCGTTCTACATTCTGACCAGTGAAGGCTTTGCCGTTAGTAACAATAGCTTCCATGATAATACCTCTAGGCAGATACTCAAAGGATTGCTCTGCTTCTTCATCATCTGAAGCATCTAGTTTCTTAAAGACAGGTGTCACTCTGTAACAGATGTCTACACCATCTTCCAATGAATCAAGCAATATCTGTTCGAAGAATAACATCCCACAGGCAATATGCTTATGATTGCAAGTTGTAGCTCGATTACACCAATTGGTGATCATAACAAAGTTTTCTCTTTTATAGTAATCGAAATCAGTGCAATACTTAATGAGGGATTCAGCAATCAAGTGTCCTCTGTTAAATTCCCCTCTGTATGAACTTTCGAGAATCTGCTTTCTTCCATAAACTTTATCTGGTTTACTTTTCTTGCCTATATCTCTATAACATTCTTTGGATAATGAAACTTCTATTGCTCCGAGTTCGATATGTTTGTCAGCTTCTAACAAGATTTTATGTTGCCTAATATCTTGATATTCATTAATAGAAAACACTTTGTTTCCATTCAAAATGTAAAAACCACCTTCATGATATCTTGATGATTTCAGCAACTTTTCTAGCTCTTCATAACCGGCTTGAACTTCAAGCAACTCTTTTTCAGTAGGCTTGAGATATTGGGTATAAGTTTCTGAACTTGCCATAACACTTCCCTCCTTTATATTGTTGCTACCTTGATTATACCACTACTATAAAGGTGGTGCATTTACAGTATGGTTAAACTACAAAAAAGTAAAAAATTTTATTGTTAATGTAATGCCCAATAAAATGTACTTTATTCCAACTCATCTCACCCACTCCATACTCACCAAAATGTACAATTGAACACACTACCTAACTACCATAAATCACAACTCAAAATGTACATTATTCACCCCTAAAATAATGTACAAAACAAAAATAAAGTACACTTTTTAAAGAATGTACTTTATGCTTCTAATTCAGTTGCATCAAGGATTTTAGCCTTATCAAGTCAATTGTACATAAATTTTTGGTTTTAAAAATTCTTCTTTATACATCATCATACTTGACTAACATATTAGGTATTTTTGTTTCAAGACTCTTGCGGACTTTTCCTTGTATTGCAGTGTCCATTTGGCTGTTAATACTTGTTATTGTTGCTTTAGTATCTCTTGCAATTGTTTTCGATTTTTGGTCAAAACTTTCTTTTATTTGATTTTTAGCGACCTTTGCCAATTGGCATTGAGCCAGGATACGATTTCTTTCCATCATGCGATACATTTGTTTTAGAGCGTATTGGTATTCCTCATCAGTATAGTACTCATTCATTGGTGCTTGCATAATTTCTCCTTAGTTTTTGATATTCTTCATCTAAGATATTTTTTCTTTGTCGAAATTTTTTATCTATTTTTTCTTTTTCTTCTTCCAGTTTTATTTCATTAGTTCTATAAACTTGGTTAGAATGATATCTCAAATTTTCTATGTCTGTAAAGTACTCTCTAACACAATCAGCTGGTGATGAAAACTTTCTTAATACTAGGTACATTTTATCAGCTTCTTCGTTCATGATCTTTTCTAATCTTGCAGAACGTTCCTCTAATTCTAGTGTCTTTTTCTCTAACTTGTTCTTTTCAAGATAGTATTGTTCTTCGAGGTTAAGAATTTCCCTCTCTTTTTGTCTAACGGCATCCCATTTTACATCTCTGCTTTCCATTGTCTGAACTCCTTAGCAAATTGTGTGTCTGTTGCTACTGTTTTTTCGATGACTTCCTGTAATTGTTTATCCAAATTTTCGAATTCTTGGGCGGAAGCATTCATCTTAGCGACTATTTGATCCGTTTCTGCCTGAAAAGTATCGATAAACTGTGCTTGAGTGATACCTTGGCTAGCAAAAAGGGTTTCAACTTCATAGGGAGTCAAGGCTGTGTAGCTTGTAAAATCGATTTTTGACCAAATTTCTTGTAATTCTTGGTTAGCAATCTTGGCTAAGGCGCTCACTTCATCAGCTCCAGTTCTTGCTGCTGCAGCCATTGATGATGATAGGATAGAACCTTGAGCTGCATCTAAGTATATTTCCTCAGAGCTACTAATGCCACCTGATGACCATTTTGACTTCAAGTCCTTGTAATGAGCCATTCCTTGGAGACTGTTGGCATAAGCTCGATAAACACCACTAATTAAGGGTTTTCCACCTTTACCATCAACAACTTGACCTGTTACAGGATCAAACTCCCAATCATCGATATTGTGGCTAGTTCCGTCCAGCCAGTATATTGTATCAGGCATTTTTAAGAAAGATTTATTAAACCATTCGGGGTGATTGAAATCATTGATAACGACAACATTATCAGACTTTCTACGATAATCAATAAACATAGCTGGATTTTTGTCTATGAATGCTTTTTCCTCATTAGAAAGTGAAAGATAATAAAACCAGGCATTGAAGGTAGTCGTAGGGATGTGGTATTTAGCTCCTACCTTTAGCATATAAGAGCCTTGTGAATAACCCGATAGATGACTAACTTCATATCTGGGATCGTCCATGATTTCTTTTACGAAACGGTCCGCTACAAAATATTGGGGTGACAAAGATGTATCTCTTTCTACCAGCGCTGTAGAGATGTCAATCTTAGTAGGACTCCCTGGATCCGTCCCTGCAGCAATCACAGTTACATTTTTATAATCTGGTTCGCCGTTGACAATAGGTGCAACTGCCAGTCCATCAAATCCCGTTACTGGGTCAGACTTAGTGGCAACAACACGGAATTCTTGACCATCAGAAGTGGTTAAGGTGTTGGTTTCATCCGAAAATAACTTATCATCTGTTTTGGATACAACCTTCTTTTCAACTTCCCTTTCAGCATACTCAGAATTTACACTATAAACATTTTTCCCTTGATTTAATTCATTAAGTTGTTTATCAGTATAACTATACACCATTAATATTCTCCTTCTGAACCGTCTGAATAAACAACTTTTGTGAGTTTATTTGTCTTTCCCAAGTGACTATTCAAAAAATCTCGATCCTCTTTTCTGTTCTCTCTCTCTAAAGATATGTCAGAAATACGTTTATCTTTTTTCGAATAATTAATTTTATATTTTATACTTTTCTCATTAAAAAATAGTTCAACTACGCAAGTCCAACTTCCTGGTGGGTTTGTGTAGTTAGCATTAGAAAAACTAATTTTTTCAATACCCTCATAACTATCTTTTAAGGTTTCAACCAAACTAACTTCATATTCTCTATTTCGACGCTCTTCTTGGGATTTCCCTAACATAGAAAACATAAAAACACCTCCTGCTGTGATAATTGCGATTGACAAAAATATTAGTAACCTTTTATGACTTTTTTTGATGCCAGAATTACTCATTTAAGCTTTTCTCCTTTTTCTTATTATACTATAAGAAAGATTAGTCTATATTACACTATAATAAGGAAAAGTTATTTCAGATTTATCAATCTCAGTAGGGCTCCAAGGATCTGTTCCTGCAGCAATTACGGCTATACTTTTATAATCCGGTTTGCCATTGGCTATAGGAGCTACCGCCAAACCATCAAAACCTGTCCCTGGGTCAGACTTAGTCGCAATGACACGGAATTCTTGACCAGCGGATATTATGGTGTTTGTTTCACCTTTATTTTTAGGCGAAGGAGTAACAATTTTGTAACCCTTTCGCTTGGCATATTCTGGATTGGAACTATAAACATTTTTCCCTTGATTTAATTCATTAAGTTGTTTATCTGTATAAGTGAAAACCACTACTGTTCTCCTTTTTCTTTATCCGAATAATATATAGTAACTAAAGATGTTGTTTTCCCTTTATGAGAATTCAATATTTCCCACTGGTCATTTATTTCTTTATTTGTTTTTCCATTAACAAAACCATTATAATTTTCAACTTCATTTAAAGAGTGGCCTACACGATATTCTATTTTTACTTTATCTGAAAATAGAATATTTACATCACAAGACCAGTCGCCCGGAGGGGTTGTATATTCTGGATTGGAAATTTTGATTTCTTCTATCCCTTCATATGAATTCTTTAAGGCATTTACCAAACTAACTTCATACTCTCTATTCCGACGTTCTTCTTGGGATTTCCCTAACATGCTAAACATAAAAACACCTCCTACTGTGATGGTTGCGAGTAACAAAATGATTAGCAGCCTTTTATGACTTTTTTTATTGCTGGAATTATTCATTTAAGTTGTTCTCCTTTTTCTTATTATACTATACGATTAGCCTATATTACACTATAATAAGAAAAAGTTATTTTACATCTGTCAATCATAGTAGGACTCCCAGGGTCGGTTCCAGCAACAATCACGGCTACATTTTTATAATCTGGTTCGCCGTTGACAACCGGCGCAACTGCCAGTCCATCAAAACCTGTTTCAATGTCAGACTTAGTCGCAATGACACGGAATTCTTGACCATCGGAGGTAGTTATAGTGTTGGTTTCATAGCTAGCTAATTCAGAATCAGGTTTATTAACAACAAGCTTTTTATATTTTCGTCTAGCAAACTCTGAATTCACACTGTAAACCCCATTATCTCTATTTAAATTATTAAGCTGTTTATCTGTATAATTAAATGTCATTATTGCTCTCCTTCGTCGTTATCAGAATAAGTTACCCTGATTTTCGAAGTGGTTTTACCCTTGTTTTCATTCAAAAATTGTCTATCTTTTATTCTTCCTTCCCATTCCAACGAAGCATCAGTTATTTCCTCAGTGTCTAAAGAATATCCAATCCCATACTTAATTTTTCTTTCATCTTTGAACTTGATTTCTACATCACAAGACCATGACCCTGGTGGGTTTGTATAATCAGGATTCATAATCTTGATCTCTTCTATCCCGTCATAAGAATTTTTTAAAGCATTTACCAAACTAACTTCATACTCTCTATTCCGACGTTCTTCTTGAGATTTCCCTAACATGCTAAACATAAAAACACCTCCTGCTGTGATAATTGCGATTGACAAAAATATTAGTAACCTTTTATGACTTTTTTTGATGCCAGAATTATTCATTTAAGCTTTCCTCCTTTTTATTATACTATAAGAAAGATTAGTCTATATTACACTATAATAAGAAAAAGTTTTTTCATCTATCAATCATAGTAGGACTCCCAGGATCCGTTCCTGTAGCAATCACACCTATACTTTTATAATCCAGTTTGCCGTTGACAATAGGAGCTACCGCCAAACCATCAAAACCTGTTTCAATGTCAGACTTAGTCGCAACAACACGGAATTCTTGGCCATCTGAGGTGGTTATAGTGTTGGTCTCTTCGAAATCAGATGAAGAAGGATTCGGATTAGGAGTTTCGTTAACCAAAGGTCTATTATTTCTCTCGGCATATTCAGCATTGACGCTATATACATTCTTCCCATGGTTTAATTCATTAAGTTGTTTATCAGTATAATTGAATACCATTACTGCTTCCCTCTTTCTTTGTTGGAGTATGTAACCGTAACTGTATTAGTTGTTATTCCTTTTCTTAGGTTAAGAAAATCTCGTTGTCCATAAGTCATACGACCGTTATAATTTTGTTTCTCATCTAAGTTATGTGGAATTCCATAAAAGATTTTTTCTCCATCTTTGAACAAGATATCAATCTTACAAGACCAGTCGCCGGGAGGATTCGTGTATTCTGGATTGGACATTTTAATCTCCTCAATCCCTTGGTAAGAATTTTTTAAAGCATTTACCAAACTAACTTCATACTCTCTATTCCGACGCTCTTCTTGGGATTTCCCTAACATGCTAAACATAAAAACACCTCCTGCTGTGATGATTGCGAGTAACAAAACGATTAGTAACCTTTTATGACTCTTTCTGATGCTGGAATTATTCATTTAAGATTTCCTCCTTTTTCTACTTGAAAACTCTTCATTTATAATATAAATAGCAAAATCTTGGTTTAAATGATTCAATTGATTATCAGTATAATTAAATACCATTATTGCTCTCCTGTTTCATCATTTGAATATTGCACTAAAACAGTAGATTCTGTTTTACCAATGTGTTTTTTTAGTTTCAACCATTGTTGATTAATTTCCTCATCAGTATTTCCTTTCATAAGGCCATCGTGATTTTCTTTATAAGTTAATCTGTGATTAATTCCATAAGTTATCATTTGATTATCACTGAACTTTATTTCAATATCACAAGACCATGATCCTGGCTTCTCACTATAATAAGGTTCCGTAATCTTGATCTCTTCTATCCCTTCATAGGAATTCTTTAAAGCATTCACTAGACTGACTTCGTACTCTCTATTCCGACGCTCTTCTTGAGATTTCCCTAACATGCTAAACATAAAAACACCTCCTGCTGTGATGATTGCGAGTGACACAACGATTAGAAGCCATTTATGACTTTTTTTAATTCTGGAATTATTCATTTAAGCTGTTCTCCTTTTTATTATACTATAAGAAAGATTAGTCTATATTACACTATAATAAGAAAAAGTTTTTTCATCTATCAATCATAGTAGTACTCCCAGGATCCGTTCCTGTAGCAATCACGGCTACATTTTTATAATCTGGTTCGCCGTTGACAATAGGAGCTACCGCCAAACCATCAAAACCTGTTCCTCCGTGAGACTTAGTGGCAACAACATGGAATTCTTGATCATCGGAGGTGGTTATAGTGTTGGTTTCTTCGAAATCAGATGAAGAAGGATTCGGATTAGGAGTTTCGGTAACCAAAGGTCTATTATTTCTCTCGGCATATTCATCATTGACACTGTATACATTCTTCCCGTGATTTAATTCATTAAGTTGTTTATCAGTATAATTAAATACCATTACTGTTCTCCTGTTTCACCATTTGAATAAATCACTTTTACATTGGTTTCTGTAATTCCATGATGGCTTGTTAAATATTGATTATCATCTTTTCGAGAACTATTTTGAAAATCTCTACTTCTTATTTCGTTATTTTGTTTACTAAATGCGATTATATAACTTAGTTGTTTATTGTCTGAGAAAATTATTTTAACTTTAGCTCCCCAAGCATCTGACGGAATTGATGCATATGAAGGGTCGGTTATATGAACTTCCTCAATCCCTTCATAGGAATTCTTTAAGGCATTTACTAAACTAACTTCATATTCTCTATTTTGATGTTCTTCTTGAGATTTCACTAACATGCTAAACATAAAAACACCTCCTGCTGTGATGATTGCGAGTGACACAACGATTAATAGCCATTTATGACTTTTTTTGATGCCAGAATTACTCATTTAAGCTTTCCTCCTTTTCTTCATTCTACTATAATTTAAAGATAAATAACACTAGAATAGAAAAAATGTATCTAAAACAAGTCCCATCAAAACAAGTTCCTGCGTCAGACTTAGTCGCAACGACACGGAATTCTTGACCATCGGAGGTGGTTATTGTGTGGTTTTTTCTAAATTATCAGAAGATATATTTTCAATGAGATTTGAATTGACCTAAGTTCTACCGTTACGCTTAGCGAATTCAAGGTTTACACTATATACAGCATAATCCCGATTTAAATTGTTTAGCTGCTCATCTGTATAGGAAAATGTCATCATTGTTCTCCTGTGCTATTATCTGAATATGTAACAATTACTTTTAAGTCGGTCACTCCTTTGTAATTGTTAAGGAATTGCTTTTTATTATTGGTCAATGATCCTTGGTAATTCTTTTTATCATGGAGTCCATGGCCTATCCTATACTTAGTTTTTCTTTCATCATTAAATTTGATTTCTACATCACAAGACCACGAACCCGGAGGGCTTGTGTATGCTGGATTGGACATTTTAATCTCCTCAATCCCTTGGTAAGAATTTTTTAAAGCATTCACCAGACTGACTTCGTACTCTCTATTCCGACGCTCTTCTTGGGATTTCCCTAACATGCTAAACATAAAAACACCTCCTGCTGTGATGATTGCGAGTAACAAAACGATTAGTAACCTTTTATGACTCTTTTTGATGCCAGAATTACTCATTTAAGCTTTCCTCCTTTTTCTACTTGAAAACTCTTCATTTACAATATAAATAGCAAAATCTTGGTTTAAATTATACAATTGTTCATCAGTATATTAGAACTTCATCACTGTTCTCCTTGCTCATAATCAGAATAAGTAATTTGGACTGATTTTAAAGTTTTTCCTTTATGAGTTTCTAAATACTGCCAATCTTCGTTTGTTTCTTGACGACCACCATAATTTGTTTTATAACTTAAATGGTGATTAATCCCATATTTAAGAGTTTTTTCATCAATAAACTTAATTTCTACATCACAAGACCATGAACCTGGAGGGTTTGTGTAGTTTGGATTGGAAATCTTAATCTCCTCAATCCCTTGGTAAGAATTTTTTAAAGCATTCACCAAACTAACTTCGTACTCTCTATTCCGACGTTCTTCTTGAGATTTCCCTAACATGCTAAACATAAAAATACCTCCTGCTGTGATGATTGCGAGTAACAAAACGATTAGTAACCTTTTATGACTTTTTTTATTGCTGGAATTGTTCATTTAAGCTTTTCTCCTTTTTATTATACTATAAGAAAGATTAGTCTATATTACACTATAATAAGAAAAAGTTATTTTACATCTGTCAATCATAGTAGGACTCCCAGGATCGGTTCCAGCAGCAATCACGGCTACATTTTTATAATCTGGTTTGCCGTTCACAATAGGTGAAACCGCCAGTCCATCAAAATCTGTTTCAATGTCAGACTTAGTGGCGACAACACGAAATTCTTGATCATCGGAGGTGGTTATGGTGTTAATTTCACCTTTTTTAACTCGTTATCTGATTTAGCAGTAACAATATTTGTTCGATTTTCTTTACGTTGTACGAACTAAGTATTAACACTGTAAACATTCGGACCTTGATTCAATTTATTAAGTTGTTTATCTGTATACATGTATTTATTCATCATAGGTCCCCTTCTGAGCCATTCGAATATTTAACTTTAACTTTTGACTTAGTAGAACCTCGTCTAGAATTTAGAAAATGTTGAAATTCTTCATCTTCGTTATTATATACACCGATCCTAATTTTATTCGAGTTTATATCAAAAGCTAAAACATGTTCCTTAGATGTTCCATCAAAAAATTTTAGTTTCACATCAGCCCCCCAAGCCTCTGAAGGAATTGAGCTGTACGAGGGGTTCGTAATTGTTATCTCCTCAATCCCTTCATATGAATTCTTTAAAGCATTCACCAAACTAACTTCATACTCTCTATTCCGACGCTCTTCTTGGGATCTCCCTAACATAGAAAACATAAAAACACCTCCTGCTGTGATGATTGCGAGTAACAAAACGATTAGTAACCTTTTATGACTCTTTCTGATGCCAGAATTACTCATTTAAGCTTTCCTCCTTTTCTCATTATACTATAACCTAGAATAATTTAATCATTTTTTATAATATATTATAATATTTCTAACAAGAAAAAACCGACCTCATTGCTGAGAATCGGTTTTCTAGTGTATTTAATTAAGAAATTCATTTTCACATAACATAAATTATGTATAAACTTCTACAACAACAAATCTTTGACTTTTCCAATTTCACTTTTTGGAATAACTAAATGAATCATATCACCGAGATACATTCTGGTTGAACCGTTAACTGTTTGACTCTTACCATTATGAACTTGGGTGGTGATGAGGATGTTGTGTGGTAAATTGAGTTCATGTACTTGTTTTCCAGCGATTTTGTCTGATACAGGGATTTCAATAAGGGTGACTTCTCCTTCATCCGACGCTTCTTCTGGTAGCATTTTTTCCAACATAGCCTCATAGACTGGTGCACCCTTGAGTAGATCCATGATGATGTAGGCGACTAAGGTTACTAATCCAAGTGGCATGAGGTTGCGAATATCTCCTACCATTTCGGTTACTAGAATCATAGCGGTTAAGGGAGCTTTAGAAATCGCTCCAAAGTAGCCACTCATTCCCAGAATGACAAATATAGGAAACTGCTCCTGACTGACAAGTCCAAGATTGACACAAATGACACCAACTAGGGCACCAAGCAAGGAACCAAGTGCCAAAATTGGTAGGAAAATTCCTCCTGGAAGGCCACTTCCATAACTAATCATGCTCCAAACAAAGCGAATCAAAAAGTAAACTAATAGAACTTGGAAAGTAAAATCTTGCTCAGTTAAGGAAAGAACCAGCTGATTTCCACCACCAAGGATTTGGGGTAAGAAGATTCCGACTGGTATGATGAGGATGAAGGCAAGAATCGGATAATAAGCTCTATCCAAACGGATTTTTTGACCAATCCAATCATAAACTTTACCAACATTGAGTACAGATTTCTCATAGAGAAAACCGGAAAGCCCGAGAAAAATTCCCATGAGGAGATATATCCAATACTGATCTAGGGTCATGAGTGGGATGTTGTCTGGCATATCCAGTACGGGGGTTAGGCCAAATATGAGCAGTGAGATAAAGTTTGCTACGAGACTAGCTGCGAGAGTAGATACCCAGAAAAAGCGTGAAAAATGGTGATAAACTTCTTCTACCACAAAGAGAAGTCCTGCAATCGGTGCATTAAAGGCTGCAGCTAAACCTGCTGCAGCTCCACTAGCAATCAAGGAGCGTTCCTCTACTGGACTGGATTTGAGCCATTTGGCAATGCCTTTACCACCAACTGCTCCAAGTTGAATACTTGGCCCTTCTCTACCTAGCATAAGGCCACTGGCAATAGCAAGAATCCCTAGAATATATTTTTTCCATAGGACACTCCACCAGTTAAGAGTCATGAGTCCTTTTAATTCGGCTTCGACTTGAGGAATTCCTGAACCCTTGATATCTTTTTCCGATCGAGTCAATTTCGCACTGAGCCAACAAACTATTAAATAAAATAGACCAATGATAAAAAGATTGCGCACTAGGTGCGCTTGATCTTGATAAAGTCCTTGTATCAGGTGGAAGCCTTTTTCGATTAAGAAACGAAAGGATCCAACGATAATTCCAACAACGAGACCAACAATGATTCCTCGTCCAACTTGGGATAATATAGTACTTGAGGCAAAGGCAAATTCTTTCTTGGAACTAAGTGTTTCTGACTGTTCCTCCATAATCATTCCTTCTAACTTAACTTTATTTTTCTCCTGAAACCAGCGATTTAACGGGTTCAAAGCTGGTCCGGTGAATTGGGGTAACTCCTAGTTTTTTCAGTCCTTCTAGATGTTTAGCTGTTCCATATCCTGCATTAGCAGTAAAATCATAACCAGGGAACTGCTGATCGTAGTCCTTCATCAATTCATCACGTGTCACCTTGGCTACTATAGAAGCTGCTGCAATTGAAAGGGAATTGGCATCTCCTTTGATGATAGATGTTTGTGAAATTGGTAAATCCAGTTTCATGGCATCTATCAAAAGGTGCTCAGGTTGAGGACTGAGCTGAGAGATTGCTTCCTGCATGGCCAGTTTGGTTGCTTCATAGATATTGACTTGGTCAATGACCTGATTATCCATGATACCAATTCCGATTGACAAGGCTTGGTCCTGAACGGCTTGGAAAATCTCCAGATGTTTCTTTTTAGGAATTTTCTTGCTGTCGTTGAGACCTTTGATTTTACAATTTTGAGGTAAAATAACAGCTGCAGCGACTACAGGCCCAGCCAGAGGTCCACGACCAACCTCGTCAACACCTGCTATCAAGGTAAATCCTTGCTTGTAAAGTTCTTTTTCGTAGGAAAGCATGGATTCCAAACGAAGATCCTCATCCAATTCTGCCTGAATGGTTTTTTTACTCTTGCTGATTTCCTTTTGAACTCCAGAGCGATTATCCTTTTCAAGCTCTAAAAAAATAGGGCTATCTAGGTCCTTGACCGTTGCAAGGAGTTCTTTGATTTCTTTAATCGTCGCCATTGAGGTCTTCCAATGTATCTAAGGTATAGTTACCGAGTTTGCCATCACGGACTTCCTTCACGAAGAGACTGTAAAAGCGGTCATAGTCGTCACGGAAACCGAGAGCACGGGTCATATCCATAATAATAACAGGTGCTTCTTCCTCAATTTTCATTTGTTTGAAGCGTTCAGCCAGCTTTTCTGGATAATGTTCTTTGAAATAATTGAGACCAAAAATAGTTACCTCATCCATAGGAAGCAACTGGTCTTTAATAGCTCCGGTCAAGGCCAATTTAAGCGCAACAGTTTCATCCTCAAACTTAGGCCAGAGAATCCCCGGTGTATCCAGGATTTCAAGGTCTTTATTTGTTTTGAGCCATTGTTGTCCCTTGGTAACCCCTGGTTTATTGCCGACAACGGCAATTTTCTTACCAGCCAAACGGTTCATGAGAGTTGATTTACCAGCGTTTGGAATCCCGATAATCATGGTACGCAAGGTTTCAATCTGAATCCCACGTTCTTTCTGGCGAGCAATCTTATCAGCCATGAGCTTTTTGGCCGCATCTGTTACAACTTTTACAGTCACTTGCTCTTTGGAGTTGATAGCTAGCGTCTGAATTCCTTGTGATTCAAAATACTGGCGCCATTCCTTGGTCATTGCTGGATCGGCCAAGTCCGCCTTGTTTAAAATCAAGAGTTTTGGTTTGTCACCAACAATTTTGGTCAACATAGGATTTTGACTAGATAGAGGTAAGCGGGCATCCACCAAAATCGTTACAAAATCAACAAATTTTAAATTTTCCTGCACCTGTCGACGAGCTTTAGACATGTGACCAGGAAACCATTGAATAGTAGCCATTGAGTTTTTTTCCTTTCATAGCAAGGGTTTAGAGCCCCTATTTTATTTTACTATTGTCTAAACACCAAGCGAACACCAAAACTACCATGCAATGGAAAAACCTCTGATTTGATTCTCACTTGATTTCACAATCTTTATATCAAACTGTGGGTGGTATTTGACAATATCTTTTTTGATTTTTAATAGTAAATTTGAAACAATATTTTTAGGTGAGTAACGTGGACTAAGATGTAACAAGTCTTTAAACTCATCAACACTTAATTCTACTTTATTGCTATTATCACTAGTTTCAATAAATTTTTCAATCATTCTGGAATATTTACAGGTATAACTTTTTAATTCATCAAAATGGAAATTGTGATTTTCTACAAATTGATTTAAGGCTTTTACAGTATTTTCTTGTGAACGATTTATATTATGTGTATAGCCCATTGTTGTCTCAAAGTTAGCATGTCCTACCCTAGTCATAATATCTTTCACTGCTATGTGCATCTCATTACTTTGAAGGTAACTAATATGCATATGTCTAAACGAATGGGGAGTAACATGTTTTACCCACTTAAAACCATAGTCACTTAAACAATTTGTCAATAATTTTCCTTCTATTCGTTTCAAAATTTGACGAAAAGTGCTTGATGTTATTGGAGAGCCGTATTCTGTTCTAAATACACTTTCAGAATGTGTAAAAGCAGGACAGGGATGTTTCTCCATATAAGCATCAAACTCTTTATTTCTCTGTATTGTCCTTTTAATAGCTTCGCTTGCAGCTTCAGGCAAAGCTACTTCTCTAATTGAATTGAGTGTTTTAGTTGTATCAAAATGAAATTGTTCAACTTTTAAACAGTGATATTGAAGTGCCTTATCAATATGCAAGATTCCTTTTTCAAAATCAATATCTGATGGTAAAAATGCTGCTTCACTAATTCGAATACCTGTAAGTAACAATACTATAGCAAGATCATAATAGTTTGCATTTCTGCATTGGCGTAACACATCAAAAAATGCATGTAATTCATGAATTTCTAGAAATTTAGAATCATGTCTTTCTTTTGCTTTACGCCTTTTCTCTAATGAAATATCTAGTTTTACCGCAGTCATTGGAGAAAACTTAATGACATTATATAACACACCATGATTAAAAATCTTATTACAAGTACTTTTTATATGAGTCATTGTTGAAGGCGATGCATCATACATTTCTAAATATTTATTGAGACTATTTTTCATCAGAAGTGGAGTAATCCTGTCTAACAAAAAATCATCTCCTATAATTTTCCCAAGACGCTTCATAACCAGTAGTTCTCTCTGAATTGTTTGTGGTTTAACAGATACACACCAAGTCTGGAACCAATTTTCTTTTAACTCTCCAAATGTTGTAATCAGTTCAGGACTATACTGACTTTCAAATGAAGTAGTTAGTCTATCTATTTTATCAAGAACCTCTCTTTCAGCTTGTTTCCTCGCCCTACTAGTATTCTTAGTATAACTTACAGTTACTGATTTCCACTTTCCTGTTAGTGGATCTTTGTACTTTTCAACCACTTGATATAAGGGTTGCCCTTTTGAATTTGTTTTAGTTACATAATACATAATTTAATTCCTCTTAACTCTTAAAAAGAAATAAATCATTGTTGTATAGAATAAATAACTACCCTATATTATACCATGACTTCCTTATTTTGTCCGCTTTTGCTTCCATCTTAAGAAACTTTCAAATCCTTCTAGATTAATGAAAACAAGTTTATGGGTTGGGTTAATTACATACATGGAGAATGTTCTGTTTTCTCGCATTTCTTTAATCCATCTGTTCAATGTATATTGATTTAAACCATCCCATCTTTTTAGAATTCCCTTTTTATCGGCCCATTCTGCAATGGAATTTTCGACAGATATATATTTTATATTCATATCATCATCCTTCCTAAAAAATATTTTCTCCTCCATGGCATGACTGATGAAGTCATCATAAGAATTTCACTTGCTGCTCTTTTACGGTGGCAGCCTGAACGGTCAGAAGTATCATTGTATATCATTTGTATCATGGCATATAAAGTATCGCTCTATTTTATTGATGGTTTTAATATCGCTCTTATCATGGCGAGCCATTCAAAACTGCTCCACAAATGAGGAAAGTACCATTTTGGACTATTCAATTGTCAATGTGCTTTCTTAACCTAATACTTTTTGGAGTAATGGTCTTCTTTATTATCCACTCGACCTACAAGGTAATCTAAACTTACATTATAAAAATCTGCAAGTTTGATAAGGTCATCTATAGAGATTAACCTGGTACCTGATTCCATTTTAGAATACGCTGATCTTGTACAATTTAAGATTGTTTTTGCAACATATTCTTGTGTCAAATCATCATCTTCACGTAAATCTCTAATCCTTTTCAACATCAAATGTCTCCTAAAACAAGTATAATATAGTTATTTTCTTATTTTTAAATATGTGACAAATTGGCACATGAAACTATTCTATATATACTTTTTAGGAAACTGTTTACTCTAAATGTATCTCATTTTCCTTAATAGATTTCATATTTTGTTTTTCCTTATATTTCTTTATTGTTTTATTAAACATTTCAAATAAATTTATTGCTTCTCTATGTTGTTCCTTAAGTGTTTCGATCTTTCCTTTATATATGTATAAATCCTTCTCTATTGCATCTACTGAACTTTTACCTTGAATACTATTTTTTAAATTGCTAGAACTGTTTGTCGTATTATTCAACAATACTTCCTCTAAATTAGTTAAATCATCAATTTTATTTTGGACTTGTTCAATCAAATTCTCTAGATATGATATTTGGGCAATGAAATCATTTGTTATATCTTCACAATCATTCGGACTATTTTCCGCAGATATAAGAAAATCTAATTGTTCTATTTTTTCTTTAATTTTGCTAAGAGGAATTCTTCTATACATATACTGCGGTTCATACTGAAGATTAAATTGCCTGATCAAAGTTTTACCTTTCATAAAGCGGTTTTTTTCTGCTGAATCTTTATGGTATACATAGTAAGAACTAGTTTCTCTGAGAAATACTTTAACTTTTTCTTCTTCCATATTGATTTGAATATTTGGTACAAAAATAAGTCCTTCTTGTCGGATGCCAAAATGTACCTTAATGTACATTCCATCGTCTACTACTTCTTCTATTTGATTTAGATTCAACTCTACCTCAAACTCATGAACTGCATCCCTATTTCTCTTGAAATCTTGATAGGATTTCAATACCACCTCTTCTGTCGGCAACTCTTTTTCTTTAATTAGCTTTTCTTCATTGTAAAGTTCAACTAAATTTTTATTATCTAAGACAACAGTTTCATTTTTGTTGTTAAAATAGTCTTGAAAATAACTAACACTATACCGATTCGTTTTTACCAATTCCTGCTCTGAAATCTTAATCTCATCAAATTCAAATTGAACATGTTTTTCTTTCGGAATTATTTTTAATCCAAAAAATTCTGCTCGTTGAATCAATTCATTCATATTCTTCATTTTCGGAAGTAAAAATTCTAAGATGTTTATGATTTCCCTTTGAACAAACTTTTTCTTAAAGTAAGTTTCATTATAAGGTTGTTTTCTACTCAATTTATTATCACGTACGACTTGTTTCATATTTGAATCAGTCATAAAAAAAGTAACATGCTTGTGTCTAAAATCAATTTTTAAATGTAAAGCTTTTGCTTTTTTCTTGAAATCTTCAAAATTTTTCGAGTTCTCGATTAGAAAATATACTCGTTGTTTTATTTCATATTTGTAATTTGTTTTGCGATAAACTTCATACTGACGATGCGAATAACGATTTTCTATAATTTTTGCCCCTGCAATTTTTGAAAGACGATCAGAAACCATTCGTAGATTATGTTCTGCCTTATAATCCCATAGAAACTTTTTATCAGAATTCTGATCAATTGAATTTAGGATGATGTGATTGTGGATATGATTTTTATCCACATGAGTTGCTACGATAAAACGAAATCTACCTCCTGTCAACTCTTTAGCTGTCTCATAACCAATTCGATTGATTTGTTCAGGAGTGAGATGGTCATCTGGAGAAAAGGACTGAATGATGTGATGAGAATGAATTTTTCGTTGATTTACTTCTTGCCTATCATGACGAAATTCATAAAGAGTATCATTACTTAAAAAATTATCATTGTACATCTTCACTAGTTCTTTATAACTAGGAAAATCTAAATAATTTCTCATACCAAAATCTGAAACTAGTGTTAGATTTTTTGTTTTATTTGGATTCAAAATATATTTGATTAGTTTACTACGATAACTCTTTCCGTGAATGGCAAAATGCTTAGTGATGACCATAAAACTCCCTCAACTTTTTTGCTTGAACACTAAACTCTTTCTCTACCTCACTTATCAAGTCAGCGATTCCCTTTTTCAAGTCTTGCAATTCTTCACTTGAAATCAACTGAGATTGATTAACACTTCGGGCAATCTGGTTGATGTTATTACCAATCCTCTTCAACTCAAATATCAAATCTTGATAACCAGTTGTATCAATGGTGATGAAATTCATACCAGGGTCAAGTAGGGTTCGTCGAGCATATTCTGAAAAAGATTGACAACCGCTTTGATCGATGCAATGTTTCAACTGACTCAATTCGCTATCAGATAGGAAAACTTTCTTTAGGTTAGTTCGGTAACGATTTTCCATGTGCCTACCTCATGTATTTTTTACGGAAGTCTTGACTAAGAGGAATGGAGTTCCCTATTTCTTGAATCAATTCCTGAACACAGGTTAAGAGAATGGATACATGTTCTTGGGTGACTTGATGTTCTGCCCTTGATAAGATTAAAATCTCATAAACATCACGACTGATTTGTTCCAGCTTTTGAGAACGCCAGAAGGTGAACCACTTTTCAGCACTCATTTCTAACTCGTTCTCCAGTAACTTGTTTCTGGCAAATGAAGAAAAGTGTTCAAATCCTTTATTTTTCATCATTATGTCAATCATTTCTAATTCATTTGCAGTCAAATTAACCTCTTTGCGAATGTCTCTGTATTGTTCTGGCACACTACTTCCTCACTTTCATCGATTGTCGGATAATTCCCGACCCCGTGTCAACCACGGGAAACTTATAAAAACAAAATATAGCATCTTGTAAGGCTTTGCGAGCTCAGATATTGTGTCCACAATATCCCAAAAATCATATCGCCAACCGACCAAAATCTTCCAGTTTTGACAGCCAACGATAAGATAACTTGGTTGCTTCGCCCCCAAACCCCTAGTTAAAATTTTTAGGAATGATATAAGGATAACAGAGAAGATTTGGAAAAGATATCACAGCGTTGAATAGAGAGTAAAAAAGAGAGCTGAATGCTCTCAATAAAACGGCTCTATACAAATTTGATTTTTTCTGGAGAACCAAGAGATGTAAATATTATACCCTCTGGAAAGACATAGTTATGTTTAAAAATATAATCGATTAACATTCTAGTCGATTCTGGATAGTTTTTAAAATATTCTTTATAAGCTTCATCTCTATATATGACACTTTTCTCCATGACAGAACTATATGAGTTGTTAGCATTACAGCTTGATTCTATACAATATTTCATAGCATATTGTGCCAAAATTTCTGGGTCTACTATATTTTTATCTCCCTTTTTATCTAAATATTCAATAATTGTATTAACTGGTTCAATGATATAATGCGTTCGTCGAGCTTGTAAAATAATATCAGACCAGTTTTTTATATAATCTGGCGCTTGATTGGCTAAAAAATTTTTTAGATGTCTAAAAACAGACTCTATTAAACTTAATGTGTAGAAACCATCAACCGGGAAATATGTTGCTAATACCGACTGACTTCCTAACCCGAGAAACATATTTCCAATGTTTAAATAATGAGCATCCAATACCTGAGTCTGACATGCTCCCAATATCGTGACAACAGGTACAACTTTTAAATTATTTTCTAACTCAATCATATCAATTTCATCATCGCCAATATGAAGTTTACCAATCTGATCTGGTTGATTTTTACTAATTTCAGGCATACTACCGTGCCCATAGTAAATAAAAAAAGTTGAAGGGTTTTCATTCATTGTACGAATAAAATCCGTTTTATTTCTAACTTCATAGTAATTAACATAATGGTTAGGAAAATAATCTTTCAATAACTCCCCTAATTTTTTCCCATTATTATATAGTTCGTCAGATACATTAAGACTATTAATTACTAAAAATGATACATTAGCTTTTGGAATTTTTGTTTTTAAATTATTTTTTGCTGAGTTTACTAGCGTATTACCAGGAATAATTGGCAATCTACTGATGGATTTTATTAATCCCAAAGGAGTATCTTTATATTTAACCCATTCAATTGGTGCATCTGTAATGAATTTTATATGCTTTCCATGTTTAACAATAATATCAATAAAGCCATCATCTAATGATAACTTTAACTTCTCAGATATTTTATGGAAATTATTATTGAATTTTTCAATTTCTAATAAATTGGAATTCTTTATATTTTTAAACATATGCGAATAGCATAAAGCAATATCTTTAGAGGGTAAGTTAGGCAAACGCACATACGGAGATTTTGTATCTAGAGTAAAATTAAGGGATAAGGAATCTAAAATTGAGTTTTCTGATGCTCTGTCAGAAATTATTGGTAGCATCTTTTCAAAATCTTTACCAATTCCTATTCCATAATATCCTGAAAAATCATATATCTGCCGAAGAACTGATTTAGACAGTCGTAACTGAAACTCTCTATTTACCAAATCAACACTTGTTTTATTTACCATCGGCAAAACAAAAACCATATCTGTTCGATAAGATATTTCATCAAATCTCTTAAAAAAATAATCCGATAGATTCAAAAAATATTTTTCAAGAATATCCAAGTCTAAATCTGCAGTATCTATTGAATCATCCCATTTCCTTATAATTTCAATCAAAGAATCAATTCCTTTTTCATGTTTTGCAAGATATATGATATACTTTTCTGCAATTAGGAGCTTTAAATAATATTTCAAATCACTTATCGCTTGTTCCTCTGCCACTAGTTTTCCTTCTGTTGTTGGGTTATCAAATGGTTTTGGTTCCTGCCTATTTTCAAATATAGATAGGTACAAACCTCTATTACGATTAATTGCAATCTCTAAAGGTCGCAAAAAGTACTTATGAGGTATGCTAATCGGCTCAATTTTTGTTTTATCAGAGATTGTAACTTTATTATCTAATATCTGACTAGCATTAATGCTATTTTTTTCAACAATCAATTGTAGTTTGCTGAAAGGAATATCTACTCCATCTGTTAAAAAAATCACAGGTAGTGTTGTTTCTTGTATTTGTTCAATAATAGGATGATCTTTTAATTCTTCAGGAATGAAAACGCAGCCTAAAGGAGTTTGTTTAATTAAATCTATAATACCCTCTGTATTCTTAATTAACAGCTCTATGTTTATGTATTCCGTAATATAATTTGGTTCTTCAACAAATGAGGATAGAGGCCAAGGAAGAACTAACTCTTCAAAACTTTTAGGTATATGAGCAACTAAATACCTTGATTGAGTATGAGTCACAATGTTCCTATTAAAACGATAGGAGAATGTGTCTCTCTCAATAAAATTTGGATTATCATGATTATTTGTAGTTAAAAAATAACTTACAAATGGTATGTTTAAAAACTGTTCTGTCATAATATTTCCTTTACTTTATCTTCTTATAATCTATGATATCTTTTTGATTTACAAAATATAGGTTTCCCCTCGTACGTGTACACGCAACATAAAATTTACTTTTGGTTTGTGAAGAAAGTTCATTCAAGCGATCAGCTGCGAATAATTTGTATGATGTTGGATTTAATACTACACAAACATTGTCATATTCAGAGCCTTTACTATCCCCCCAATTCTGACTTTTACAATCATATTCATAAGATTTTTGATAAAAAAGTTTCATAACATTATCATTTGTCATTATTGATTCTATTTTATCCTTTGAATCTATGAGAATAATTTCGGCAGAAAGCTTTTCTTCTCGATGTGATAAAATTTCAATAGCTAACTTATCAACAATAAAGTCACAAACTATTTTTGGACAACGATAACTTTTTGACAAACTCGATAAATCAATTTCATATCCTGAATCAGAAAGAACTTTTAACCAATTCTCAAAACTCGAATGGATCCCTTTTCCTTTATTAGCTCGCCTTGAAGTACTAAAGGTTTTTTGATAAAAATCTCCAAATAAAAATACTTCTGCATTAAGATTACTTAAACTTAAAAGCCAATCAAAATCATCTGATTCAAAATCCTGACACTCATCTACATAAATACAATCAAAAAATTTATCAATTCTATCCAAATATGAATTATCAAATCCAATCTCTTTCCTCTTATAAATTAATGAACCCCTTAATAGAGATTTAGAAAGTTGATTCTGAACAATTCTTCCAGTATTATCTATAGTAGTGTTATCAAATTTCCATTGAGGCTCATAATCAAAATTTATTCCTTTTGGTCGTTTCCCTAAATATGGCACTAAGCAAAAACTATATAGAAACTCAAAAACACCAAAAATAAAAGTAGACTCAGGGATGAATCCAAACTTGTCAATCAACTTTTCTCTGATTGTATTCTGGTTCGTCTCTGTATACGTAAGTATAAGATTTCTTTTTTGAGGATTAATACTTTCAATTATTTTAGTTGTTTTGCCACTTCCAGCAACGGCATGAATTAATCTTTTATTATCCATTCAATCGCCTCTTTAATGTAATCAGGTATAATAAATTCGTCACTTCTATGATCAGTTTCCATTTTTTCTAGTAATCGCAATGCAAATTCAGCCTTCTCCCTAAGCATATATCCTAATAAATCTTTAGATTTAGTTAAACCAAAAGAATCTAACAAATCCTTGTTATTATTATAAATACATAATTCAAATGTTCGATTAGCATTATCTAAATCAGAGGAAACTTTTATATTCTGGAATTGTTGATAAGAACTATATTTTGACTGTACTTTACTTTCATAATCACCATCGTTATCCGTTATAACTGCTACTTTTTTATCAGTAAAGTTGGTTGCAATTTCTAAATACCTCTCAAAACTTAATCCATCTACAGAAATAATTGATACATTAAATTCTTCAGGCTTTTTGGAGTGGAGTATTTCGAAAAACTTCTCTACTAAAATATACTCAGCATTCCCCTCAACAAGAATTATCTTCTTACCTAGAGAGAAGTTCAATAAATTTTGATTAGTAGATTTTTTGAAAAATCTTACAGTATCTTTTTTCAAACCTTTAAGTTTAGATATCTGACCATTATCTAAAAAAAGAAGATTGTCTACACCCAATCTTGAAGCAATCATATTTGAATGAGTCCCAATAAAAACTTGAACACCTGTTTTTGAACTTAGCATTCTAACTAATTTTTGGAGGTTTTGGAAGCTCAAATGATTCTCAGGTTCCTCAATAAGTAGTATTTTAACCGTTTCCTTGAGATGACTGTATGCATTTTCAACACCTAATAATACTTTTTCTCCTTGCCCTAAATTTTTTATATCTACACCATTTTTTACAGCTGATACTGAATTTCTAAATGAATTTTCTGATTCGTCAAAATGAAGTTGGAATTCTGAAGCATTCTCCTTCAACAGTTCATCCTTCCTTAAAGTCTTTAAAAAATTAAATGAATTTATCCTGTATTGATGATTAACTTTTGCTCTATTTTCAGCTGATATATTTTCTAAATACACCTCATGGATGCGTTTTTGAATTTCTTGTTGTGTATCAATAAGACTGGTATTTATTATCGAATGTAGAAACTTATACGGTTTATTGTACGAGGAGTAGGGTTTCCCTGAAAATGTCAAAAATTCAACTCTATAGAACTCAAATGGAAAGACTGTCCAGTTACTATCATTTAAGACAGAAGTAATTTCAGATATATAATCTTGATCGGGAATTATTTTTAATGAAAGTCCAAAAGCTTTGATTTTTTGAGAGTTATGCTTTCCTTCAATATTGAAGTTAGAGGAAATTTCAGTACATAATTCATCAAAATAAATTTCGACAAAGGCCTCAGGAAGCTGATTGATATCCTTTGTTCCCATAAAATCTAAAATCGCTTCTTGATTAATGATACTAGCCAAACTACTTCTCTCAATCTGACTATGACTTCCACTCAGCACTAATCCAACAGCATACAATAACGTCGACTTTCCTGCACCATTCTCTCCAACGAAAATGTTAACTTCTGAGTTACAAATAAAATCAACTCTTTTATAACGCTTAAAATTTTGTAAAATTATCCTAGAAATCATACATATCTCCTAACATCGATTAGCATAACATGCTCAATAAAATTATATCACACTAGTGATAAATTGTACTTAATCACTACCTTTAATAACCAATAACTCCTTAAATATATCTCTTCCTTACATCTTGAAAAATTTTTGACATAATTGTTGCATAATAAAGTAACTGGAGTTTTATCTTATGTTTTCTAGTATTCATCTTAAAGAACGTAGAATACCCAAACTGAACTCTCCAACCTATTAAAAATCAATAGAGCTTCATACAACAAGTGGGAAATGGGGAAATCCAATCCAAATCAAAAAAATCTTTCTACTCTGGCAAGAACACCTGATGTTCCAACAATCTATTTTAAATCAGAATACAAGATTATGCCCCAATCTTCAGTTCTCTTCAAAAAATTAAGATAAGGTTGATGAGTACGCAGGGGAATTACTTCAAACACAACAATCTCATGATAAGGTTGTGACACGTTTTCCTGTAGAAGTGTTCTATGATGTTTCTCTTTCTACTGGTCTTGGAGAATCTCTCTTTGATGAATAGTGGATGCTGTGCTCGAAAACTATCAACATCAATAATGATTATATTGCCCTGAAACTCTTTGAGCTTGATACAATGGATAGTTTTCTTTCTAGTTCGCCACGAAAGAAAGCTACTGGATTTTGTCTCATTTTCTTTCCTCTCGTCAGTGTGTGAATATTGCAAGCTAAGGTACGGGCAAACTCCTCCTAACTATATCATAAAAACTCATTAAGCTACTATCCGATTTTCTGGTGTTTTCTAGTATGCTCTAAATACCATCCAAGTAGTCTCTGTAACGCTCCAGTTCTTCTAAAGTAGTCAACAGATAAATGTTAGTATTCACCATAGCAGACAAGTCAACACTCATCATTTCTCTCATCATCAAAGGGACTGTCTTTATAACGATAGAGACAAGCTAGGAGACTTTGTTCCACGTTTCTTGACAATCTCCATTTTTAGAGTTACTTCATAATCTTCAACTGGATTCAACATTTTTTCTTTCCCCAGAATATCGACATAGGATACGTTGACCTTCTAGCAAATAGCATCTATCAGTCCCGTTGAAAGTGGACTGGTAACGTTCTAGTAACGACTAAGGCTATTACGTGAAATACCCCCAATTCGTGTAAATTCTGGTTGTGTCATGTGTCTTTCGTAAAGATTTGATACGGTCTCCAATCAGGGAAATTTCTTTTTACTTGATAATGCTATCATATCATTTAGAAATTTAAAAAAGACTGATTCAAAATCATTAGAGGATATAGTTCTGAAATTGAAATTTTTCGTTCTAATCCTATGAAATCTCGATTTTCTAATAAATTTGTACTTATTTTCTTCAGACTATATAAATATTTCGTCGTTGTAAGTTTGTAATTGACTCAAAGGTATTAGATATAATTTCAAAACAGTGTTTTAAGCTATAGTTGACCAATATCATAGTTTGCTATTTAATGTTAAGTAAAAATTCATTATACAATTCAAGCTACTGAAGATGAATTTATGGTATACTAGTGATAATAAATAGTTATCGGTAGGAAAATAAAAATATGGAATTTATAAATCGTAGAGATGAACTAGATAAAATACAAAATGAATATAAACAACATTTAAAAACAGGTAAAAGTCAAGTTTATATTATTAGAGCGAATTCAGGTATAGGGAAGTCGGAGTTTATAAAAGAAACTATAAAACATTTTTCACAAACTCCTATTGAGATTCTTCATTTAGATGACACTGAAAACTCTTCTACATTTAGACGTTTTGTAATTGAGTTAGATAAAGTAAGCCAGTTCTATGGGTATCTTGATTTTAAAGCATTCTATACTAAAAAAATTAATAGTTCAAAGGCCCTGCAACTACTATTAAAAATGTCTTCTTTTTTTGGTCAAGCTTTTATTGGAATGGTATCTAAAGAAAATGGCTTAGAATCTATAATCTCTGAAGTAAATTTGCCTTCTTTAATACCTGATCCTAGAGAATACGAAACTTTTATTTTAAAAGCTCAAACTGAGAATCTATTTGAATACGCAAAATATGTACTAGATCATGAAAATTTATATTTCAATTTTCCAAACGCCTCAGTAATTGATCAAGAATCACTCGATTTATTGAATAAATTGATTGAAAAATCTGAAGGAAGTCTATTCATTTTTGAGTGTGCAGATAAAAAAGTTGAAAATAGTTTTAAAAATAGTCGCAACATAATATTGAGGACATATCAATTAGAAAAACTCTCCGATGAGCACATTAAACTATACATAAATATTTTGTCAAATCAGTTAGCATTACAAGCTGAACAAATTAATTTTACAACTTTACAGGATTCTATAAGAAAAGGAGATTTATCGGAAATCTCCTTAATACTAAAAGATTTTTCTGAGCGTTTGAAGGAAAATAAGGCTTCCAAATTACAGAGCATTTACCAGATTATTGAAAATATTTCTCAAACTCAATTAGTATTCTTACTTTTTGTATTCTACACAAAGAGAAAATTATCACTTACGGATTTAAGAGAAATCATGTTAGAGACTGATAAAACTTTTTCCCAAGAAGATATCGATTTTCTTCTTGAAAAAGGGCTATTAGACCAAGTTGAAAACTTCGTTTTTCTATCAAACTCTGTATCAGAAGTAATTAGACAAGAAACCTATTTCAAAAAAGAGAAAACATTTGTTGGCTCAATTCTCATCAGATTTCTTAACTTAAAGCTATCTCAAACAAATGAATTTGTTTATTTAGATACTCTTGTTGATTACTATATTTGTTCAAAATTTTTCTTACAAATTAAATTAATATTACCTAAGATACAGGAACGTTTATTAAACTTTGATTCACAACAAGGTCGTAAAGAGTATTTCGAAATTTTTTATTTAAATAGGCAGAGATTTATTGAGAAAGATAGTTCCTTCGCACTGTCGCTAGCTAAAATAGCCTATGATGCAAATTTATACTATGAGGCACTAGAGTTTATCAATCTTTCAACAGAAGTTACGGCAGACATAGTATTTGCCAAGTCCTTAATTTTAAATCGTTGTGAATTGTTTCCTGAATCCATTAAATACATTCAGGAAAATATTATGAATCTTAGTGAACAAAGCTCACAATTTTTCAAACTATCATTGATTAAACTAATGAACTTAATACAATTAGAACGTAGAGATGAGGCTAAAACAATCTTTGAAAATATTAAATTACAAGTAGATAATCCGTACTACCCGTATTTAATTAGAATTTCAAATGTATTTGAGCTTAGCTTTTCTGAACGACTAAGGAAAGTTGAGGAAATTTCAGGTAGAATTTATAGTCTAGAAAATGCAGAATTCTCTGGTCTAAATGCTATTTACTTGTCTTACTTGTATGCGGTCAATGATAAAATTAATGATGCAGAGGAGCAATTAAATAAAGCCAGAGATTTTTTTGGAGACAGCCTTATTTACAATCATATGATTCTTCATAACGAAGCCACCATTAAATTCCATAATAATGATATTGATAACTCTATCCCAGAACTGCTCAATAATGCTAAGCTAACTGCATATGATCAATATGATTTACTCGCAATTTATAATAATTTACTAGTTTACTATATTCTAAGCGACCAAATAGCAGATATTAATTGTCAAATGCTTGTGTATGAATTAGAAGATTTGTTAAACGAGACAGGTTTTAAAAGATTTATTGATAAAATTTATTATAACCTCTGCCATTATTATTATAGAATGTACAATTCTGAAAAGGTCGAAATGTACTGTAATAAACTAGCTGATAATCAAATCAAAAACTTCTCAGATTATAAAATGAAGTTAATGTATGAAACTTCGTGGAAACTCCCCCTTAATTTAAATGATGAGTAAAGAGTGTTTGTATCATTTCATCGTACGTATAGCCATTTATGTTGAATGTTTTAGGCACAACAGATTTTGGATATAACCCAGGATTGGCATTGATCTCTATTAGATAAAATTCTGCATTTTTTATTCGACCATCTACTCGTATCAATTTATTTGGAGACAAGTTCTTATAAAGTTGCTTTAAGTTGATAATATCTTTGTCGCTTAAATAGCAACTTTTTTCGATTTCTACACCGATTTTTTGTTTAATTTCTGAGGTATAAGCCTGATACTTGAATTCACTATATTCTGGAAAAATAAGTTCAACTTCTTCAAAAAATAACTTTCCTTTATTTTCCAAAATAGTAATAGCTACTTCTCTTCCTTCAATGTATTCCTCTACTAGAATACCATCAAAGTCCTTCATTAATTTCTTGAGGGCCATATCTGCCTGTTCCATATTTTCAACAATAGAGTTTTGTGTAATTCCTATTGATTCTGATTCATAGTTCGGTTTAATAATAATTGGATATTCAAAGTTCGCTAAAATTTCTTTAGTGTATGAATGAGCAAATACTAACAAACTTTTTGGGACTTTTATACCAAAATTTTCTGCAAATTTCTCTGTCATAAATTTATCTTGACATAAAACTTGTACATATGGGTCTGGGTTGAAATATTTAATTTTATAATTTTCACAAAATGCTGGGACACTCATGTTTCTAATTCGACTTTTATAGCCAAAATCAAAATTTAACACAAAATCGTCTAGGTGATTAAAAACACTTTTTTTGAATCTCTCAAAATTATCGTAAAATATGATTTCATCAATAAATTTAGAAAAACTTTTATAGAGAATATCTCTCAATTCATTGCGAGTGTATTCTCTGTTTTCGATAATTTTTGTTTGAATGGATGAATCTGGATTGACATTTAAAATGACTACTAATCTCATAATTTCTCCTACCGATAACTATTTATTATCACTATACAAAGCACTCAAATAGGTTTATAATAGCATGATTATTGA
>NZ_NGVM01000079.1:0-873 GCF_002238115.1 Streptococcus sp. KR
CTAGACTTGGTATAATCCCTTTCATCCATCGCAATCTCCCCTCGCTCCTGCAAAATTTCAAGAACATAGTGAGACAAAACTCCCTCTTTTAATCCTTCCATCGCAACTAGTCTAACATCGTTTAATTCGCCCTTATGAAGCTCATAATAGCTCATAAGGTCAATTGGTGCCTCTGTCACAATTAAACGCTCAGGAGAGCCTATAGAAACGTTTAAGCCACTGATAGCCTCTGATTGATACATGATTTGTTTCAAGTAGCCCTTACCTGGATGACGTTCTTGATCAGGGACAAGTCCCTGAAGGCTCGCACCTACCAGTTGCTGATTTTTATCCAAGTATTTAAAAACTAATACATCTTCTATAACGCCCTCTTTGTCCTTACGTTTAGCTTGGGCTAATACTCCCTTCTCAAGGAAGAAGTCGATTGTATCATCAGAGAGACCTCTAATCTCCTTGAGATAGGTTCTCGCCTCCACAAATGGTTGTTCGTAAGGTGCTAGTGTATAGTTGAAAGGTTTACGTTCTTCCTCTACTGGTTTTGCTTCAGGAAAGGAACCTGTCTCTAAGAATACCATGGCTTCCTTATAGCTGACATTTTGCATTTGTTGCACGAGATTGATAGTATCACCAAAGAGGTTTTGAGAATACCAATGCCAGGTATTCTTGACAGTATCAATCTTAAATGAGTCATGCTCAGCCCAATAATACTCTCGATGTGACTTTCGCTTCATCTCCATTCCAAGGCTACGAGCTACTTCTAAAATATCCAGCGATTTGGCCTGTGCTTTTGTTAAAGGCATACTCTTTCCTCCTCTACTAATTCCTTAAATAAAAGATATCCTTCAGGAGTTGCATCTAGTTCACTAACAACTA
>NZ_NGVM01000080.1:0-858 GCF_002238115.1 Streptococcus sp. KR
CCAGCCCTTGACTATATTGCACTATTTATGCTACAATATTGTTTGACTGATTAAGCAAAGTGTTGTTTTGTCTTAATCGGTGGTGTAGTAGTTGCTGCTTCTACACCTTTTTCGTTTTTATTTACTTTATTATTGTAACACACATTAGGCAAAAAAGCAACTGTTTTGTATGAAAACATGACAAAAAGACCTCTAAAAAATCTTTTTTTAGAGGCTTTTGTCTGCCTTTTTGTATTATTTATGCCCTCTTTTTCTGATAACTGCTTTGTGTGGCCTATGGTTAATACGAAATCCTGCACCTGGTCCCGTATCCCTAAATTCTTCATACTCTTGTCTCCAAGATCCAAAAAATAGATTGTATAGCTGATCGATTCGTTCAAGGAGTATCATTCTGGCCATAGTACAAGCCCCTTCGATGGACCAATACATCCCTCGATGTTTCATACGGTAAGTAACCTTTCGGTGCTGACTCTCCATTACCCCGATACCACGTGAGGATAACCCTCTAAGTTTAGGTGGTCTAGTGTCACAGAAATTTCTTAATAATTTCTTACGGAAATTGTAAAAATTATCAAGAGCTTCTTGACTTTCTGTGAGAGATTCAACTGTATCTAGTACGGTCTGAAGCAGGCTCTTCTGATGATTTTTGATGGCCTTAAAAGCAAGATCAAGTAGTGTAGATGGGTACGGCTTCAGGAATCTTTTAAGTTCTTCATTGACATGATAGGCATCCCAGAAATGCTCATGACGTTTAATCCGTAAGACCTTCTTAATTTCTTGAAATATTCTGCGAGAATATCCTTTACCATTGTCCGAGTTAGTGATAAGAAGAGTTCGATCAGTGATTTCAAAATGATT
>NZ_NGVM01000081.1:0-857 GCF_002238115.1 Streptococcus sp. KR
CCCCTTTAACGGGCTCTCTTCACCTGGATAGTAACTAAAGTATGGTTGACCTACATAGCGACCATCTTTTTTCTGACTACTTCTTGGATTGACCTTAAGACCTGTTTCCAAATCAAAAAGAGTCGCCTGTTCTTTTGGTGTCGTAACAATTTGTGCTCGCCCCTTTAGAGCGAGTGCTTGAAAAGCATTCACAGTCTCTTCTTCTCCGGATTCTTTCCGCCATACTGCATAAAACTTTGAAACAGCCATACCATCCCTCCTTCAGCATTCTCTCTTCATTATACCATATCCTAATTCACCTCTTCTAACTATTGTGCCATTTTTTCTATCTTTCTCATGCTATAACTAGAAAAGAAAACTACAGTCAACGCTAAAGCCATAACTACAAAAACCATCCTCATAAACTCTACATTGTTGAGGTACAGGATTTTAAACACTGACATAAAGGAAGCGTTTCCTACTCCTACTATTTGAGAAAAGTGTGAATTAAATATTTTTGTGGTTACAGATGCAACAAAAGCTAAAAAAAGATTTATAGGTACTAAAACTGATAAAACAGAATAACTGATTCCCCCTAAAATAGAAAATATTCTATACTTTTTATTTGTATCAAATAGACTATCTGTTTTTGTATCATATTTTCTGGTTTCCAACAACAAATACTCTTTGTTTCCTCTTGAATGCTTAGATGTACGTTTCTGCTTTAAAGCGAGAGATTTATTTTTTCTAATCATAAAAATAATTCCTTCCTAGTTCACCTGCATGATATTCTTAGCCATGCGTTGGCTGCCAAAGAGCACGATAATGTAAATAATTCCTTTAGCTATCGCAACTAAGGCAGTTGTCCAAGCTCCAGT
>NZ_NGVM01000082.1:0-831 GCF_002238115.1 Streptococcus sp. KR
ATCTGACCTCATAACCAATTCTTCTAGATAGAGTTTCTGGTTTTCAGTTAACTCACTCTCAATAGGGATAATATGAGCTTCTGGAACAGGTAAATCCAACATATCTTGTGTTTGAATGTCGGCTGTTTCTTTGTAGATTTTCATCAACTCAGGTAGATTGACAAACTTTTTAAATCGTTTCTTAGGCTGGTACTTATCCCCTGTAGGAGCTAATTCCATAGAGTTTTGAATTTCTCCAAAAGCACCGACCCAAGAGTCAAAATAATCAACTTGATATCGTTTTAAGATATCTGGTTGAATGTAGTTCATCATAGTATACAACTCACTAATAGAATTGGAAACAGGTGTTCCTGTCGCAAAAACAATATTTTTAAAATCATGTTCTTCCTGAATCTGTCGAACCTTCATTTCCATATCCACATTCTTCTTAGACGTTGTATTGGTAATCCCTGCTACATTTCCAAGTCCAGTAATTGGACGAATATTTTTAAAGTGATGTGCTTCATCCACAAAGAGAAAATCAATTCCTAAGTTTTCAAAATCAATAAAACTATCACGATTAAAGCGTTGGAGTTCTTCCAATTGTTTCTCTAGACCACTTATTGATTGTTCTGCTTCTTTAACGGTATACTTATTTTCAGAATTTGTTTTAATTTCTCGTAGTTCATTGAGTTTATCCTCTATATAATTCATCTGTCTTTCCTTACTGACAGGGATTTTTTCAAATTGAGAATCCCCAATGACAATGGCATCGTAATCTCCTGTAATAATACGTGACACAAATTGTTTTCTTCTCGCCTTCACAAAATCTTTCTTAGTGGTCACAAAGAC
>NZ_NGVM01000083.1:0-810 GCF_002238115.1 Streptococcus sp. KR
TGTTAACGGCTTGTTTTGGCAAATGAACCTTTGTCACTAAACTATTGGCAATTACATCTAATTCAGCTTGCTGGATAACTTTGTTTTGATCAGGTTTTTGAGTGAGGTTGGAATCTTTTGGAGAATTAGTCCGTGAACACGTATCATTTGTATTATCTGTTATATATTTATCTGTTAAAGTACTCTTGTTAGAAGGTAAATTCTTCCCAAAGGGAGAGGTAATTTCTTCCTTAACGGGCATAGAAGTACTTTTTTCATTCTCAAACTTTGGTAAGAATAATTTAGAAGCAGCGTTAAATTGATGTTTTACAATTAGATAACCTTTTTTCACCAAACTCTTCAAAATTTTAGTAACGGTCTTAACAGTTACGTCTAAATATTCAGCTAACTCTTCACGCTTAAAAATAATATAACTATCGCCAAACTTCTTATCAAAGAAATCTTTATTATTCTTACTTGCCTTCATACGGTCACAAAGAAGTGAATAAGTTAGAATTTCATTTGCACCCTTTAAATTTGAATCTTTGAAGTAATCCATTTCTACTTTGATAAACATAATTACATATCTCCCTTTTAGGAGTAAGAAAAAAGGGTACAAGTTGTTTAACTTGAACCCCTTTTAACTTGCAATTATGTATCTTGCATTTACCAGTCTCATTTCATATAATAGAAGAAGTAGGAAACGAATTTCCGAACTTTCTTTCAAAATATATTTATGAAATTGGCGCTAAAAGGCTTCAAGTGGCTGTATCACTTGTTGGCTGATTGTAGAAGTTTATAGCAGGACTTCCACGATCGACGCCTTTTTTT
>NZ_NGVM01000084.1:0-791 GCF_002238115.1 Streptococcus sp. KR
GAGACAATACTTGTTCAATCTCTTCCAAACTGTTCAAGTATAAGATAGGATTCTCTTCAAATAACTGGTTGAAATCATTGAATAGCTCTAGGCGAACTAAGTCATTTAACTGTGCATTTTCAATCGAAACCAACTGAAATACTTGTCCTTTATAACTTACTTGTGAACCGATTGGATATTCCCTCAAAGCTTCTTCTACAATTTTATCGACATTAGAAAAAGAGTTCGTTTCTTCCGTTTCCTGTTCAATATCACTTGAAGGAGATAAAACTTCCTCTACTTGATTAGACTTTTCTCTTATAGCCTTTACTTCATCAAAATGAGTAATAATCTTCAGCTTTTGTGTCAGTGGGAGTTGTTGGTAGTTTTCTTCACGATGAATAAGATCCGTAACTGTATCTAAAGTAGCCATCAATTCTGAACCCATATAGGCTAGAACATCTCCCTCTTTTTCTTCAAAATGAATCTCAAGAACTTCTTTTTTAAGCTCTTTTGAGTCAACCATTAGAAGAAATTCCTCTATATCTCTACTAATACGGTCAGATAGATTATTCGCAACTCGATAGACGTTGACTAAATTGACATCCTGATTCTGATGAAATAGAAGCTCACTTAGTTGTTCCAGCTTTTCTTTTTCAGATTGGATGTAAAATCGAGTGGAAAGGTTATAGATTGCGACTTCTTGCACCAAGTATTTCTCCCAACTACTTAATTGAGATAATTTACTTAGACCTGCTTGTCCAAAATTTCTTGTATAACTTTCTAAATCTTGGTCATTATTTTCAGAACTG
>NZ_NGVM01000085.1:0-771 GCF_002238115.1 Streptococcus sp. KR
TCAGGCGTTGGTGTGAGTGATGACAGTATTAAATTTGAGCAGATTTCAGTTGATGAAGGTTTACTCAAAGCCATTCAAACTAACAACCTTGCGAGTGAGAAAGTCGCTTCCGTGTTTGGCATTCCGTCAGAAATGATTGGTTTGGAAAACTCACATAGTTCAGTAAGTCAATCATTGAAAGTCATGTTTTTACAAGGCTTAACGCCTTTTTTTGGAGCTATTCAATCAGAACTCAATAATAAGTTGCCAGGCTATGAGATCGAACAAGATAAGTCGAAGATTTTGCCAGCAAGTTTTGTAGACAAAGCTAAGACAGTTGTTTCACTTGTTGAAAACGGCATCATGATGCCTTGCGAAGCACGTCAGACGCTTAATATTGATAAGCCAAGTGATAACGACAATGAAGCACTCAACCGCTTCTATGGCTCATTGAATTACTCGCAACTCGATAACTTGTCAGAAAACGACTACAACAAAGCAAATGCTTCAAAATATTCAAATGACAATACAGATACTAATGAGGAGGGAAACAATGATTCAAAATGAAAAATTAATTATCAATTCGTCCGAGATTCGAGCAGTCGAACCAACAGATGATGACGATAATTCAACGGGTAAACAACTTGAAGGCTATGCCCTAATGTTTAATCAGCCTTCGAAAGATTTAGGTGGGTTTATTGAAGAAATTGACCCACAAGCCTTACAAAATACAGACTTGTCACAAGTTTTGTTTTTGAACGATCATAATTTCAACCAGCCAATTGCAAAAGT
>NZ_NGVM01000086.1:0-770 GCF_002238115.1 Streptococcus sp. KR
TTCTCTATTTTCATTATATCACAAAAAGATTGGTTGTGGATGGATAATTGTTTAAAAGAATATGGTTTTCTAAACTCAGCAAGCATTTCTTCTTTTGTAATTTCATTCTGACGAAAACGAGCTAAAGCTTGGGTTGGATTGTCATCAGTCTGAACACCATAGATAAAATCAAAATGGTGTTGTAATTTATCTGGATTTTCCCGATTTTGAACGACAAATTCCGCAAAATCTAAATCTGACTCTGACTTTTTATGTTTTGCAAAATAGTGACAATGATAGTCCGGGTTCTTAAAAATTTCTACAAAATTTGAAATACGAAATTCTACTATAATTCCTACTTCTTCTTCTGAGTCAAAAATATTATTATTAGATGTGCTTCGATTTAATACTTCAACTTGCTTGTTAATAAATTTTCTAGCTTGTTCAAAGTCAGGCGTGATATAGAAACCAGGACCAAAATCTAGCTCACTTCCTAAATTAAATTTAACATCTATACCACTTTTTAAGGATTCTAAATGTCTCAATAATGTAGCATGAAACCACTGCGTCTGACCTAGTTGCTTTTCCTGCTTGGTAGTCAACTCCAAAATATTTACTTCCTTCTCTAGTCTATACTAAAAGTATAACACAAGACTTTATTCAAGTAAAAGAAAATTTTATAAAACGATTCACTTCCTTCCATTTTTCCTAAATCTCTCTAAATTCTTCTCCAATTGTTCCTTATGAAGTTGATTCTTAGCTTCCTTTAATGTGTCGTCCAAAGTTTCTTC
>NZ_NGVM01000087.1:0-766 GCF_002238115.1 Streptococcus sp. KR
ATGCCATGAACCAAGTGTATAAGGATTATATTTTGGATTATCATTTTGAAAAAGCAGATATCTTTGTCAATCAGACTACGAATCAAGCCATTGCCATGGTCTCTTATAATGTAACCTATGTATCTGATTTAAAGAATGCCAACCAATCAAAAACCAATCAGACAGAAACAAGAACTGTTAAATTGTCCTATTCTAAACTTCCTGGTAAGTTATTGGTCAACCAAGTACAGGTTTGGAAATCTGGGTTAGATGATTTGGATAAGGCCACTCCCAAAACTTTAGAAGAATCCTCATCTGTTCCATCACTTCCAAATACTACAACAAAATGATGATATTGCATGGAAATAGAAGAATGTAAGCAAATTTCAATTCTTGATGTAGCCAATCGTTTAGGTATCTCCTTCAAACAAGTTTCGAGCAGTGTCTATGAGCATCCTGAACACGATTCATTTCGGATTTTTTCAACTACTAATACTTTTAAATGGTTTTCAAGAGATATTCAAGGTGATGTCATTGATTTTGTTCGACTTGTTAAGGGAATTTCTTTTAAAGAAGCTCTAGCGTTTCTTTCTGAAGAACCTTTAAAAAAAGAAGCTGTTCAAGAAAATAGATTGAGACCATTTTATTATCCTTTAAAGAGAGTAGAAGATTCTAACTGTAGTCTAGCCAGATATTATTTAACAGAATGTAGAGGAATCGCAGAAGAAATCGTACAAAAGATGATTCAACAAGGTTTGATAGCACAAGCTAGTTGGAAAACAAATGA
>NZ_NGVM01000088.1:0-762 GCF_002238115.1 Streptococcus sp. KR
ACTAATTTGACAAACATACACTTTCCCACTCGTCGTGCTTCCCAGCCATAGATTATTTTTCAAATCAACTGCAACTCGAAAATATTGTTTTACTTGGCACCACTTGGTTATATTACTAGCACTTGTATTGGCTTGGTATGCCATTGTTACCAAATAATATTTCCCATCAATTGGATCTTTTATTTCTGTATAAATCGTATTGGAACTTTCATCATAGCCGAACGATCCACAATGGCCACCACCAGTTACAAACATCATGCTCTGTAATGTTCCATCAGCGTTCCATTTAATAAATTCACAATCTGAATGGTTTTTGTCTTTAGAATAGTGATAACTAGACAACACCGAACCATCACTTAATAAATATGAAAATTGTAAGGCCCCAATATGCTGATCACCGTTAAAATCTTTGTTGGCGGCATCTTTAGTTTCCCAAAGCTTCTGCCAAGAGCCGTCAGCTGAACTACTGGTATCAATCCACATCTCTGCCTCATCTTTCACATAAGTATCATCAATGGTGACTAATAGTGTCCCGACAAATGGTGGTTCAATCGTAACTTGATAACCATCTTTTGCATGGTCAGCTTCCCACCCAATATCACGGGTACCGTCCATATTAATTTTTTGCCAATTAAAAGCTTGTGGTGACAGATAAGAAGTCACGTTTTCACCTTCAATAAACAATCTCGCAATCACCCGTTTGGAAGTATCTGTGTTATACCAAGTTGAACCTAACGGCGTAATCAAACTGACTGTGGCTGC